>DASWJA010000089.1:0-5084 GCA_036397375.1 Candidatus Limnocylindria bacterium | reverse complement strand
GAGTTCCCGATCCTGGCTGAGGCGCTCGAGGTCCACGCGGACATCGGGCTGGCCGTGATCGGAATCGTGTACCGTGACCGCTCCGAGGCGGCTCGCGCTTTCGGCGAGCAGCTCGGCGCCACCTGGCCGCTGGTCATGGATCCCGGGGAGCGGGTGGCGCGGGCGTATGGGGTATTTGGACCGCCCGAGAGCTGGCTCATCGGCCCGGATGGGACCCTGATCAGCCGGCACATCGGGCCATTTACTGCCGAAGAGCTGGCGGCGGAGCTGGTCCACCTGGCCACCGACCACTGAGCGGAGGTAAGGCGAGACATGGAGTCGAACGTCCCGGCCACGACCGAGGAGCCGGCGGTTCCCGCCACGACCGATCAGGCCGCCATCCCGTCGATTCCGCAGCCGCCGCCCAGACCCGGTCAGAACGTAGCCACCGGGCTCTTCCCGCTGGCCTTGGGCCTCCTCGTTCTGGCCTTCCTGGCGCTCGCGTTTTGGACTCTCATGGCGGCCACCGGGAGCGGCCTCTAGGGCCTCTCGCGTCCCGCGCCGCGAGTGGCTACGATGCGCGGCAGCGGTCGTCGATCGCGCCGCCCAAGCAGGGAGGACCATCCCATGCGCCCACGAGTCGCCCCGCGCGTCTCGCACCGATGGATCAGACCTCTGGCCGCAGCGGCGGCCATGATGCTGCTCGCGACAGCGTGTACGAGCGGCGGAGGCGGCGGAGGTGGTAACGGCGACTCGGCGTACATCCTGCGGGTCCTGCTGGTGAACCGCGATCCGGCCGCCAGCCATGTCCTCAGCTACTCCGGGGGCGCGCCGTTGGCCGGCAGCCCGGACGAGGAGACGGTCGAGTCCTGCTCCGCGATAATCGTCCACTACGACATGACGGATCCCTTCGAGTTGCTGGTCGATGGGTTGCCGGTGATCATCTCGGACGAGCTTCCATTCGGCGTGCCGGTGGAGACCGACGTGACCGCGACCATGGATGTCCTGGCGGATGGAACCGCGGTTCCGGTTATCGGTGATTCGCAGCGCGGCTCGCCCGTGGTCGGCGGTCGGGGCCTGAGCAGGCCCGCCGCCGTGGCGATCTGTCTCTAGCCGGGGTAGCGGGCGGCCACGTACTCGTCGAGGATGGCCAGGAAGCGCGGCACGATGTCGTCGCCGCGGAGGGTCGTGCGCAGCGCGCCGTCGACGTAGACCGGTGCCACGGGCTCCTCGAACGTTCCGGGCAGGCTGATCCCGATGTCCGCGTGGCGGCTTTCCCCCGGACCGTTCACCACGCAGCCCATTACCGCCACCCGGAGCTCCTCAACGCCGGGGTGCTGAGCCTTCCAGGCCGGCATCTGGTCACGCAGGTGGGCCTGGATGTCGCGTGCCATCTCCTGGAAGAAGGTGGAGGTCGTCCGTCCGCAGCCCGGGCAGGCCGAGACCTGCGGAACGAACGAGCGGAGCCCGAGCGACTGCAGGACCTGCTGGGCGATCTGCACCTCCTCGGTCCGATCCCCACCCGGTGACGGCGTCAGGCTGACTCGGATCGTGTCGCCGATGCCCTCCTCGAGCAGGATGGCCAACCCGGCCGTGGAGCCGATGATCCCGCGGCTGCCCATCCCGGCCTCGGTCAGGCCCAGGTGGAGCGGGTAGTCGCAGCGGGCCGCGAGGCGACGATAGATCTCGACCAGGTCCGGCACGCCGCTGACCTTGGCGCTGATGATGATCCGGTCGTGGCCCAGACCGGTCTCCTCCGCCAGGGTGGCCGAGCGCAGGGCCGATTCGAGCATGGCATCGATCATCACCGCCCGGCTGTCGCGCGGCTCGGGGCTGACGGCGTTGGCATCCATCAGCTCGGTCAGCAGCTGCTGGTCGAGCGAGCCCCAGTTCACGCCGATCCGCACCGGCTTGTCATTGGCCAGGGCCACTTCGACGATGGTTCGGAACTGCTCGTCCCGACGCTTGGTGCCCACGTTGCCGGGGTTGATGCGGTACTTGGCCAGGGCGGCCGCGCAGGCCGGGTATTTGGTCAGCAGCAGGTGGCCGTTGTAGTGGAAGTCCCCGATGATCGGGACCCCAACCCCCAGCTTGTCCAACTTGTCGCGGATGATCGGCACCGCTTCGGCGGCCGCATCGGTATTGACCGTGACCCGCACCAGCTCGGAGCCCGCGTGGGCGAGCTGGGCGACCTGGATGGCGGTCGCATCGGCATCGGCGGTGTCGGTGTTGGTCATGGACTGCACGATCACCGGATGGCTGGAGCCCACCAGCACGCCGCCGACGTCGACGCTCGTCGTCGCCCGGCGGGGTGTCGCAGTCTGGGTTTCGCTCATGGGTGCCCTGAGTGTACCGATGAGAGCAGACATCTGGCCGTCACGCGTCCGTCATCGGCCTGGGCTACCCTGCGGGCCATGGCATGGATGCATGTTGCCGCGCCGGCGGTCACTCTTGGGGTCCTGCTTTTTGTCGCGGCCTGCTCGGCTTCACCCACGCCCCAGGCCGGCGCCAGCGCCAGTCCAGCTTCCAGCTCTCGCCCCGTTCCCAGCGCGGCTGGTCCCAGCGAAACTCCTGGACCCACCGGTGCGCCGCTGACCTCCGACCCGCTCCACATTGTGGAGTTGTTCGACGTGAACACGTCGACAAGCTTCACGCTCGGGGCGCTGGCGGCGGAGCGCCCGGTTCTGCTCGAGACAATGGCCATCTGGTGCACGAACTGCCGGGCCCAGCAGCACGAGGTGGTGGCGGCTCACGAGATGGCCGAGTTCGATTCCGTTTCGCTGGACGTGGACCCCAACGAACGCCCCGGCGACCTGGCGGCGTACTCCGAAGCGATGGGCTTCGATTGGCGGTTCGCCATGGCCAACCAGACGCTGGCGGCCGCCCTGCGCGAACGGTTCGGATCGGCCGTACTCAATCCGCCGTCCATGCCCATGATCCTGCTCTTCCCCGACGGCTCGGTGCGCGCGCTCGAATTCGGGCGGGGCTACTCGGCCGCTGAGCTCGCGGCCGAGCTGGCAGCCGGCTGAGCCGGTGGGGGAGCTTGTCGCTGCCGCCGGCCTGGGGGTGGCGGCCACGGTCACGCCCTGCATCCTGCCCCTGTATCCGGCCTTCATCGCCTACCTGACTCAAGGTCCCGCGGCCAGCGCCGCCCGACCATTTCCTCCGCTCGTCGTGGCGCTCCTGGTGTGGGCCGGGGTGGTGACCGGCATGGTGGCCATCGGCGCCATCTTCGCCCTCATCGCCCAGCCCCTGGGCGACTTCAACCGGATCGTGTTGCCCATTGCCGATGGCCTGCTCATCGGGCTCGGCATCCTGCTGCTCGCCGGCCGCAATCCATTTGCCCGGCTCCCTCAGCTGTCGCCGGCCCTCGCTGTCGGGCGCGGTCCGGCCCTGGGCGCCTACGTCTACGGGCTCGCCTTCGCGCCCATCGCCGTGCCCTGCAGCGGCCCCTTCATCGTCAGTATCTTCGCGTTCTCGCTCACGGTAGGAGACGTGGTCGACCAGCTGGCCTTCTTCCTGGTCTTCGGCATCGGCTTCGGTCTGCCGTTGTTCGTCATCGGTCTACTGGGGCAGCTGCGAGGCCGCCAGCTGGCGGCGGCCCTGATCCAATGGGAGCGACCGCTACAGCTCATCCTGGGGGCGGTACTGGTGGGGGTCGGGGTCTGGGATCTGGCCAACAACCTCGACCTCATCCTGGCTTAGATCACTTGCGTACTTGCGCAACTACTGATACTCTGACGGAGGTTCCGTGCGCGATGCGCGGACTAGACTGCAGACCAAGGACATGACCAGCACCGCAACTCCCACCCCAACCTCGACCGCTCCGGTCGACCTCTCACACCCCAAGCTCGCCATCATCGGTTCGGGTCCGGCCGGCCTGACGGCGGCCCTGTACGCCGCGCGCGCCAACCTGGAGCCCGTGGTGTTCGCCGGCAATGCGCCGCTGGGCCAGCTGATGATCACCTCCGACGTCGAGAACTATCCCGGATTCCCCGACGGCATCCTGGGACCGGAGCTGATGGACCTGTTCCGGCGCCAGGCGGAGCGCTTCGGCGCGCATCTGGTGGAGGAGGACGTCACCAAGGTCGACTTCAGCCAGCGCCCATTCAAGCTGTGGGTTCGTGACGATCTGTACCTGGCTGATGCCGTCATCGTGGCCACCGGGGCCAGCGCCCTGTGGCTGGGCATCCCGAGCGAGGAGGCCTTCCGCGGACGCGGGGTCAGCGCCTGCGCCACGTGCGATGGGTTCTTCTTCCGCGACCGGGAGGTGGCGGTGGTCGGCGGCGGCGACACGGCGCTGGAGGAGGCGCTGTTCCTGACCAAGTTCGCGTCCAGGGTCACCATGCTCGTCCGGCGCGACCAGTTCCGCGGCTCGAAGATCATGCAGGACCGCGCCTTCGCGCACCCCAAGGTCGAGGTTCGGTGGAACCGCGAGGTGGCCGAAGTGCTCGGCAACACCACCGTCGATCAGCTGCGCCTGCGCGACACCCAGACCGGCGAAGAGGAGCTGCTCGACGCCCAGGGCCTGTTCATCGCCATCGGCTACAAGCCCAACACGGACCTGTTCGTGGGCCAGCTGGACCTTGACGAACGCGGCTACTGCGAAGTCGCGGGTCGAACAGCCGGCGAGACGAGCTCGAACGTCGAGGGCGTGTTCGTCGCCGGCGACGTCCACGACCACACCTACCGGCAGGCCGTCACGGCTGCCGGGGAAGGCTGTAAGGCGGCCATCGACGCCGAGCGCTGGCTGGAGTCCATCGGCGAGCACGTGGCCACCACCGCCACCAACTGGTAGCGGTCCCCGCGTCGCGGGGTCAGCCGCTCAGGCGGTCAGCTGGGCCGCAAGCTCGGGCGTCATCCCCTCGCGGCCGGCGTCCGCGAGGTGCTGGAGAGTGGTCCGCCAGCGCGCATCGGCCGCGAACGCGATCTGCAGCTCCCGACGGGCGGCATCCATCTCGCCGCGCTTGGCGTGCTCGATGCCCATCCAGAAGACCAATTCCATGGCTTCCGGCGTGCGTCGCCGGGCCTCGGCGTAGCGATCGGCTTCGGAGCGGCCCGCGCGCGCCGCGTCGCCCTCCTCGTCGAACAGGGCGTAGCTCTCG
>DASWJA010000088.1:0-7827 GCA_036397375.1 Candidatus Limnocylindria bacterium | reverse complement strand
CCGGTCAAGCCTCCGGCGGCCTTGGTCGTGAGCCGAAACGTCACCCGTCGCCAGCGGATGTCGATGTCGGGATGGTGATCGGCCGCCTCGGCGGCATCGGCTACGGCGTTGACCAGGGCCATCGCGTCCCGGAAGGATGGGCAGCGGACCGTCCGGGCCAGGGTCTCCCCCTCGCGCCGCCAGGCAGGCAGGGCCCGCAGGGCCTCGTCGATCTCTGCTTCGGACAGCGGCGGGGCGTACGGCATCGGTCTGGTGGTCGGCTACCGCTCGAACGAGCGGCCAATGAAGGTCAGGAACTCGCCTCGGGTCTTCGGGTCGCTGCGGAACGTGCCGAGCATGGCGGAGGTGACCATGGTCGCCCCGGGGCGGCGGACCCCGCGCATCGCGATGCACAGGTGGGTCGTCTCGAGCACCACGCCGACCCCCTTCGGCTTCAGGCGGGTCATGAGGAATTCGGCGATCTGCTGGGTCATCCGCTCCTGGAGCTGGAGGCGGTGCGCGAACAGGTCGACCACGCGCGGGATCTTCGACAGACCGATGACCATGCCGCGGGGCAGATACCCGATATGGGCGTGGCCAAAGAACGGGATCAGGTGGTGCTCGCACAGCGAGTACAGCTCGATGTCGCGGACCACGACCATCTCGTCGTAGTCGACGTCGAAGGCCGCACCTTCCAAGAGCGAGTCCGGGTCGGTGCGATAGCCGTCGGTCAGCTGCTCAAGCGTGCGCCGCACCCGCCCCGGCGTGCCGCGCAGACCGGGTCGGTCGGGATCCTCTCCGACCTCGGTCAGTAGGGTGCGGACCGCGTCCTCGACCAGGCGGGCGCGGGGATCGGGCTCCATGACCGCCGATGCTAGCAGCCGATGGTCGGACGCTGGCCCGGGCGTGGGTCCCCACGCTATCGTCAGGGGGTGATCATTCATCAGCCGGTCACCGACGCGTCCCGCCTGCTGAGGAGGTGGGGACGACGGCCGGCCGATCGCGCGGCCGCCGGCCTGGGGACCTGGCTGGACAACCGGTTCCATTACGTGCGCCGCCCCCGTGTCGAGGGAAAGCGGCTGGCGGGGGCCGTGATCGGCCCCGGCGGGACCTGGACCCTGGCCGACCTGTCCGAGGCGGGTCGGTACCGGAAGCGGAACGGGCACTGGTATCGGTTGAACCCGGGCACCGAGTCCTGGGTTCCCTGGGAGGCCGGAGCGGTCACCGAGGCGCGGCTGGCGGGGCACCGGATGGAGCGGACGTTGGAGCGGGCGGGCCTGCCGGCGGTGGTGGAACCGGTGCTGGTCACTGGCTCGCGGACCTCCGTGACCTGGGACGTGGACCAACGTCCGGGCGTCCACGTCCATCCGCACTCCGGCGCCGAGAAGCTGGCGGCCCGGATGAGCCGCGACCGGGTCCTGACCCCCACTCAGGTCACGCGGATCGTGGCGCTGCTGGACCCGCACCCGCCTCCACCGGGGCCATCAGGCGGATGAGCACGAAGGCGCTGCAGTCGGCTGTCGCCACCGGGGCGGTCGGGATCGGCCTGGCCGTGGCGTGGATCTGGCCACCGTTGGCGACCCTGACCGTGTGGCCGTTCCTGATGGTCATCCCCGGCTGGGCGCTGGTGGCCTGGGGCTGCCGGGGTCGGGCCCGGATCTCCGCCACCGGCCGGCTCGGGCTGGCCGTCGTCCTCTCGGTGGCCGTCTCGGCCCACCTGACCTGGTGGCTGGCCATGCTGGTGGGTGGGTATGGGCGCGAGGTGGTCTTCGCGGCGGCCACGATGCTGGCGGTGCCGGTGCCACTCGCTGCCTGGCGAGCCACGACCGACCCGCGGTCCTGGCCGGCGGCCGGCGTTGCGCGGGTCGTACGCGTCGCGGGTCGGCACCCGGGCGGGATCGTTCTGGGGCTGGGAACGGCGTTCTGGGTCGGCGGGGTTCTAGCGCGCGGCCTGTGGCAGGTCGATCCATCGGGCGTCAGCGTCGGCGGGTCGAACTGGAGCGACCTGGGCGTCCACCTGTCGATCGCCCAGTCGGTGAACGCCGGGAACTTCCCGCCGCAGGTCCCGTTCTTCGCGGGCGCACCCCTCATCTACCACTGGTTCGCCGACTTCCACGCAGCGATGTTGGCCGAGGCGGCGGGGTTCTTCGCGGTGCCGGCCTTCGTGGTCCAGTCCGCGCTGCTGGCGGGATCGTTGGCCCTGGTCGTCCACGGACTGGCGCTGGCCCTGGTCCGCGACTGGTCAGCCCGCCGCACGGCATTGTTGGCCACGGTCCTGGTCGTGCTCGGCGGGGGGCTGGGCTGGATGCGGTTGGTGGGCGACCTCGCCAACGGCCAGGGTGCGCCGTGGGATCTCCTGATGACCCATGCCTACGACAACCAGTGGCTGACTGGTTGGCCGTACTTCTCGATCCCCTCGGTGATGACGACAGGCCTGCTCGTGCATCGGGCCACCGCCGCCGGCCTGCCCCTGCTGGTGGGAGCGGTCCTCCTGATAGTGGCTGGATTGCCAACCGCCCGGCGACTCCGGGCCGGCTTCGTGGACCACCCGCGGCTCATGGTCCTGTCCGGCGTGGCAGGCGCGCTCCTGGCGCCGTTCCACTTCTTCTTCTTCCCGGTCCTGCCCCTGCTCGTTCTGGTCTGGGTGGCCGTCGGGGGTCGCCTATTCGACCGTGCCGCGCCCCGATACGCGTTGCTCTTCGCGGCGCCCTACGTGGCGGCTCTCCCATTCGCGGCTGCCGCATTCAGCCAGGCCACCGGCTCGGGCTGGCTCCGGCTCGTGGCGATCTGGCCGACCGCACCGGTGTTCGAAGGGCCTGGGGCCGTCCTGTTCTTCTACGCCACCAACCTGGGGGTCCCGTTCGGGCTGGCGCTCCTGGCGCTCACCCTGCGCCAGACCCCGGCCCGGGCCTTCCTGGCCCTGTGGGTCGCGATCCTGTTCCTCATCCCGAACGTGGTGCAGGTGAGCTTCGTGTCGTTCGATATGAACAAGTATTTCCAGGCGATGTGGATTGCGGTCGCCGTCCTGGCCGGCTGGCTCCTGGCTCGCGCGGGCCGCCTGGCCCTCGCGGCGGTGCTGGTCGTGAGCCTCGCGGCCGCGGTGCTGGCTTCGGTGCACACGGCGTTTTCGCAGAACTTCCTGCTGAGCACCGACCAGCTCGCAGCTGCGGCCTGGATTGCGGCCGAGACCCCGGAAGGGGCGGTCTTCGTGACCGATGACTGGATCATCTCCCCCACCGACCCGAGCGGTCGGCTGCGGCTCACGAGCTTTGGGCCGTACATCGCGAACCTCGGCTACGACCCGGCCGACCGCCAGGCAGCGGTGCACGCCATCCGATGTGGGGGTGACGCGGTGGCCTCCGCGGCCCTCATGCGTCGGTACGGCGCCAGTTACGTGTTTCCCACCGGCGGGGGTGGCTGCGAGGCGCCGGTCGACTTCGCGGCGAGCGACCTCTTCGAGGAGGTCTACGCCAACCAGACCGTCCGGATCTTCCGCCTATCATCGGCGCCATGACCGACCCGGGGCTCGCACCGGCTCTTGCCGCGAGCGGCTCCGTGGTCGCCTTCGAGCACGTCACGAAGCGATACGGGAACGGCCCGACTGCGGTGACCGACCTCTCGCTCGAAATCCGCGCCGGCGAGATCTGCGTCCTGGTCGGCCCGTCGGGGTGCGGCAAGACGACGACCATGAAGATGGTCAACCGCCTGGTCGAGCCGACCTCGGGTCGGGTAACCATTGATGGGGCCGATGTCGCGTCGCTGCCGCCGGTCGAGCTGCGGCGCCGGATCGGGTACGTCATCCAGCAGGTCGGGCTGTTCCCGCACCTGACGGTGGCGGAGAACGTGGCCGTCGTGCCGCGCCTCCTGGGGTGGCGCCAGCCGAGAATCACGGAGCGCGTCGAGGAGCTCCTCGACCTGGTGGGGCTCGAACCGGGCGAGTATCGATCCCGCTATCCAGCGGCCCTGTCCGGCGGCGAGCGCCAGCGGGTGGGCGTGGCCCGGGCGATGGCCGCCGACCCCAGCGTCCTACTCATGGACGAGCCGTTCGGGGCGGTGGATCCAATCCGCCGCGAGCGGCTCCAGAACGAGTTCCTGCGCCTCCAGGCCCGGCTCCGCAAGACGATCGTCTTCGTCACCCACGACGTGGACGAGGCGATCAAGATGGCCGACCGGATCGCGATCCTCCAGGTCGCGGGCGTGCTGGCTCAGTACGACACTCCGGATCGACTGCTTGCCGCGCCAGCCAGCCCCTTCGTGGAGCATTTCGTGGGCGCGGACCGAGGCCTGAAACGCCTGTCCCTGGCCCGTGTCCGCGACCTCCCGTTGGAGCCGGTCGTGACCGTCGCCGCCGGCGAATCCATCAGCGCCGCCCGCCAGCGAGTTCCGGATGGAACGAGGTGGGTGCTGGTGATCGACGCTCGCCGGCGACCGCTGGGCTGGGTCGCAGCACATGACCTGAAGGGCGACGGCGGGGTCGACCCCGACATGGCGGTTCCAGGGTCCACCCTCCTCCAACCCGAATCGACCCTGCGCGACGCCCTGTCAGCCATGCTGGCGTCATCGGTCCAGTTGGGCGTCGTGGTCGACGAGCAGGACGCCGTGCTGGGGGTCATCAGCGTGGCGGCCATCTCGCAGACCCTGCAGGACGGCGCCGGGAGCCCGCAGCCATGACCGACGAGGCACCCTTCTTCCGCACCGACTGGGTCTTCGACAACCTGGACATGCTGGCCCTGCGCACCGCGGAGCACGTGGTACTGACCCTCATCGGGGTCGGGGTCGGTGTCCTCATCGCGTTTCCCCTGACCCTGCTCATCCATCGGCGCCGGCGGCTCATCGGCCAAGTCATCGGCATCGCCGGCATCCTGTACGCCATCCCCAGTCTCGCCCTGTTCGGCCTCCTGATCCCGGTCACCGGCATCGGGCTCGTGACGGCCGAGATCGCGCTGGTCAGCTACACGCTGCTGATCCTCATCCGCAACGGGCTGGCCGGACTGGACGGCATTGCGCCCGAGGTCCTGGAAACCGCCACCGGGATGGGATACACCCGCGCCCAGCGCTTGTGGCGGGTCGAGCTGCCACTCGCGCTGCCGGTGATCATCGCCGGCATTCGCATCGCCACCGTGACGACCATCGGCCTCGTTGCCGTCACGGCCCTGATCGGCCAGGGCGGTCTGGGATTCGTGATCATCCAGCTGGGGATCCGCCGCGATTTCGACACGGCCATCCTGGTCGGCGTTGGCCTGTCGATCCTGCTGGCGGTGATCGCCGACCGCGGCCTGGTCCTGCTCGAACGGGCACTGACTCCCTGGGCCCGTGCGCAGACCGAGGGAACCTGAGACATGGAGTTCCTGGGCGACGTGGCAGCCTGGTTCACTGACCCGGCCAACTGGACGGGGCGGGATGCGATTCCGTTGCGCACGGCGGAGCACGTCATGCTCTCGGGCATCTCCCTGCTGGTCGGCGTGCTCATCGCCCTGCCGCTGGGGGTGTTCATCGGCCACACCGGACGCTGGGCCGGGCTAGTGGTGGCCGTCACCAACGCCGGACGGGCGGTGCCGTCGGTGGGCGTGCTCGGGATTGCGTATTCGCTGACCCTCCCGTTCATCGCGGCGGCCGGCCTGCGCGGAATCGGCACCCTGCCGACCCTGATCGCCCTGACCGCGCTGGCCATTCCCCCGATCGTGGTGAATGCCTACATCGGTGTCCGCGACGTGGAGCGGGACACGACCGAGGCGGCGCGTGGCATGGGGATGCGCGATTGGCAGGTCCTGCGACGCGTCGAGCTCCCGCTCGCCCTGCCGGTCATCCTGGCCGGGATCCGAACGGCGTCGGTCCAGGTCATCGCCACCGCGACCCTGGGAGCCATCATTTCGGCCGGGGGCCTGGGCCAGTACATCGTCGTCGGCTTTGCGGTTCGAGACTTCCCCATGATGTTCGCCGGCTCCCTGCTCGTGGTCGCGCTGGCATTGACCAGCGAGGCGCTGTTCGCGCTCGCTCAGCGAGCCGCCGTGTCACCGGGCTTGCGGAGGGCGTCGACGCGCCTGGGCGACACTGTCGCCGGCCTCGGCCTGTAACCGGCGTCCAGCGAACGGTGGTAACTGCTAGACTCCGCGGGCGGGCCCGCACCAGGCGAGCCCGGGTCGGCGCAAACCGATCGAGCACCACAGAGGAGGACCCAATGCGGAAGATCCGCATGCTCGCCGTCGGGGCGACTGCGCTGGCGCTGCTGCTCAGTGCCTGCCAGCCGGGTGACGGCAGCAGCTCAAGCCCGAGTTCCGGCGCACCTTCGACACCCGCGGAACTCCCCATCGTGATCGTCGGCTCAGCCAACTTCGACGAGTCGGCCATCGTGGCCGAGATCTACGCCCAGGCCCTGGAGGCCGCGGGATTCACCGTCGAGCGCCACCTGTTCTTCGGGACCCGGGAGACGACCCTGCCGGCCCTGGAGAGTGGCGACCTGAACCTCATGCCCGAGTACATCGGTTCTCTGACCGAGGCGCTGGAGGCCACTGCGGATGCCGGCCCTGCGGTCACCTTTTCCAACCTGAATGCCGCTCTGCGGGACCGCGGGCTGGCGGCCTTCAACTTCTCGCCCGGGCAGGACTCGGACGGGTTTGCGGTGACGGCCGAGACGGCCCAGGAGTTCGGCCTGGCCACGATGAGCGACATCGCGCCCATCGCGGATCAGTTCACCTGGGGCCTGCCGCCGGAGTGCGCCGAGCGGCCGCTGTGCGGGATCGGCCTGCAAGAGGTGTACGGCATCGACGTGACCGCCCTGGCCGACGCTGGCCTGGTCGAGAACCTGGATCCCTGCAGCACCGCCATGGCCGAGGCGCTCAACGCCGGAGCCATCGGCGTCGCGCGGGTGTGCACGACCCAGGCGCAGATCGCGCAGTACAACCTCGTCGTGCTGGAGGATGACCAGGGCTTGAACCCGGCTCAGAACCTGGCCCCCGTGGTGACGGAGGAGCTGGCGGCCGCCGGCGATGACCTGCTGGAGTCCACGCTGAACGCCGTTTCGGCCGAATTGACCACCGATGAGCTGAGCGAGCTCAATCTCCTGGTCAGCGTCGAGCTCCAGGACCTGGCGGAGGTGGCCCAGGCCTGGCTGGAGGACCGCGGGTTGATCTGACGGTTGCGCTCAGGGCAGCCCCAGACCGATGGTGGCCGGCCGCGAGGCCGGCCACCTTTATGCTTGTAACGATGGATCAGCGATGGGTCGCCGATGAACGAGCGCCTCGATCTCGCTGACTGGAGACGGCGGGTATCGGCCCTGTACGCCGACCTGCGCGCGGACCCGGATCCAGGCCCAGATCGCCTGACGGCGTTCCGGGGCGTCAAGGATGACCTGTTCCGCGAACATCCCCAGTCGCCGATCCCCGCGGCCGAGCGCCCGGCATTCCGCGGGCTCGCTTACTGGCCGCACGACCCGGCGCTCCGGCTGACGGCCGCCCTGGAGCCCGATCCGGAGGCGGCACCGCTCGACCTGCCGGTGTCCACCGGCGACCCGTTCGCCTTCAGCCGGATCGGCTGGGTGCCCTTCGAGGTGACCGGGTCGGTCCAGCGCCTGGGTGTCTACTGGCTGGCCGGATACGGGGGCGGCATCTTCATCCCGTTCCGCGATGCAACCAGCGGGGAGGCCACGTATGGCGGCGGCCGCTACCTGTGGGACTCGGTCAAGGGCGCCGACCTTGGGTCAGACGGGGCTCGGCTGGTGCTGGACTTCAACTACGCGTACCACCCTTCGTGCACGTACGACCCCCGATGGAGCTGCCCGCTGGCGCCGCGGGACAACTGGCTCGCCGTGGCCATCCAGGCCGGTGAGCGGCTCGACACCGGCTTGGACCA
>DASWJA010000087.1:0-1985 GCA_036397375.1 Candidatus Limnocylindria bacterium | reverse complement strand
CGGCGCAGCTGCTTGCCCCAGGGAGTCGACTCCACAAGGGGTGCGGTCGAGTCCACCTTCGCTCCGAGTCCGGATCGAACCCCGCGGGAGGGAGGGATGGCGCCGCCTCCCTCCCGCGGATGCATCAGGTTGCTGGAGGGGGGCGAAGAGGCTTCCGCCTCCACGCCCTGCCCTCCGCGACGGCTAGCGGTATTGCCCGGCCAGCGCCTTCACGATCTCGATGTTGCTCTGGTCCACGAAGCCGGGTCCGGTCGGGGTCACCGGGAGCGCCGGCGTGATCCCCTGGCGGAGCAGCAAGCTGAGGATCGTCACCGCCCCATAGCCTTGCAGGAACGGCTGCTGGTCCACCGCGAACAGGGTGGTTCCGTCCTCGATGGCGGCCACGATCTCCTCCGATAGGTCGAAGGTCCCGTGCAGGATGTCGGCCGGCCCCATGCCCGAGGCCTCGAGGAAGGCGTAGTAGGGCGTCGCTCCATTGGGTCCCAGGGTCAACGCGATGTTCACGTCCGCGTTGGCGGTGAAGAAGTCGCTGATGATCGTCTGGGACTCGGCCGGGTCGTTGGTGATGGCCAGCACCTCGGCCTCCAGCCCCTCCTCGGTCAGGGCGTCGACGAAGCCCTGGCAGCGGGCGTCCAGGCCGGTGTGACCCACCTGGTGATTGATGCACACGCCCGTCCCCGAGCCGGCCTGCGCCGCCAGCTTCTTGCCGCTCTGGAAGCCGCCCTGATATTCGTCGGCTCCGAGGAAGGTCAGGTACGCGATGTTGTCCTTGATCGGCCCGGCGCCCGAGTCGTAGGCCACCACGGGGATCCCGGCGGCCAGGGCGCGTTCGATGGGCTCCTTGAACAACACCGGGTCGGTCACCGTCAGCCCGATGCCGTCGGGGCTTGCGGCGACGGCCTGGTCGATCAGGGCGGCGGTCCGCTCGAGATCGAACTCATCCGGGGCCAGGACGGTGACCTGCACGCCCATGTGCTCGGCCGCCAGGTTGATGCCGTTTTCCACCACGCACCAGTAGGCGTCCCACGAGCAGGTGGCGTGCTGGACCATGATCAGGTTCACGCTTCGGTCGGGCGCCGCCTCGGCCGACACATTGCTGGCGTCGACGAAGCCCGGGCCGGTGGCAGTGACCGGGAGCGCCGGCGTGATTCCGAAACGGTTGACCATGAAGAGCCACATCACGGCCCCGTACCCCTGCAGATACGGCTGCTGATCGATCCCGAAGAGCGTCGAGCCGTCCTGGATGTGGGCGCGGATCTCGTCGCTCAGATCGAACGTGCCGTGCACGAAGTCGCCGGCCGCCATCCCCGAATCCTCGACGAAGGCATAGAACGGATCGGCGCCGTTCGGGCCCAGCGTCAGGAAGACGTTGACGTCCGGGTTGGCGGTGGCGAAGTCACCGATGATGGTCTGGGACTCGGCCGGGTCGTCGGTGATGGCCAGCACCTCGGCCCCCAGGCCCTTCTCGGTCATCGCGTCGAGGAAGCCCTGGCAGCGGGCGGCCAGGCCGGTGTGGCCCACCTGCTGGTTGATGCACACTCCAGATTGGGCCCCGGGTTGATCCGCCAGGCGCAGGCCGCCCAGATAGCCGCCCTGGTACTCGTCCTGACCCAGGTAGCTCATGTAGGCGATGCCGTCCTTGTCCGGGCCCGAACCGGCGTTGTAGGCGATCACCGGGATTCCGGCGGCCAGGGCGCGTTCGATCGGTTCCTTGAAGAGCACCGGGTCGGTCACGGTGAGTCCGATGCCGTCGGGGCTGGCGGCCACCGCCTGATCGATGAGGGCGGCGGTCCGCTCGAGATTGAACTCATCCGGCCCCAACACGGTCACGTTCACGCCCATGTTGGCGGCCGCGTCCGTGATCCCCTGCTCGACGGTGCACCAAAAGGAGTCCCACGCGCAGAGGGCGTGCTGAACCATGATGAACTCCAGCTCACCGGCCTCTTCGGGCGTCGGCTCGACGGGCCCCTCGGTGGGGACCACCT
>DASWJA010000086.1:0-11196 GCA_036397375.1 Candidatus Limnocylindria bacterium | reverse complement strand
GACAGGTCACCCCGGCGCGCGCCGGCCACCACGAACAGGGCCAGGTTGTACTCATGCCAGAAGGTCAGCACCGCCTGCTCGCGGGTGACCGGACCAATGCGAGCCGTGCGCGAGACGAGCCGCAGGTACCACGCCAGCAGGCGGCCCGCCAGGCGGGCCCTAGAGGTAGCGGTCGCCGGTGGCCTCGGCAATCTCGTCCAAGATGGGCTTGATCTCCTCGGCCCGATCGCGGGCACAGACCAGGAGCGCGTCGGGGGTGTCGACGATGATGACATCGCGCAGGCCGACCGTGACCACCAGCCGCTCCCCACCGTGGACGAGGACCCGTTCCGACCCGCGGTCCAGATGCTGGCCCGAGGCCACCAGGCTCTTCCCGCTCTGCCGGCTGAGCGCCTCCAACAGGGCAGACCAAGAGCCGATATCCGACCACCCCGCGTCGAGTCCCACGACGGCCATCCGACCCTCGGCCGCGGCGGGCTCGGCGATCCCGGAGTCGATGTTGATGGCAGGCAGCGGCTCGAGGATCGCGCGCGCATCGGTCTGCCAGCCAGGGGTCCGCGGAATGCGCCCGATCTGGTCCAGCGCCTCTGCCAACGCCGGCTGGAAGCGCTCCACGGCCTGCCGGAAGGCGTAGCCGCTCCACACGAACACGCCCGCGTTCCACAGCGCGCCGGCCGCGACCAGCTCCTTGGCGGCCTTCGGATTCGGCTTCTCGACGAACGCGGTCACCGCCGCGGTTCCGGTGGCGAACAGCTGCTCGCCGCGGGTGACGTAGCCGTAGCCGGTGGCGGGATGGGTCGGGACCACGCCCAGGACGACCAGATAGCCGCGCTCGGCGGTGACGACCGCCTCGCGCAGGGCGTCCACGAACGCGTCGGCGTCGGCGACGTGGTGGTCGGCCGGCAGGACGATCGCCACCTCGTCGGCCTGGCGGCGAGCCAGCAGCGAGCCGAGGCCGGCCGCGACGGCCGTCGAGCGAGCCAGCGGCTCGCCCAGGATGTTGCCCTCCGGAATCTGGGGCAGCTGGCGCACGGTGGCGTGGACGTGGGACTCGGCGGTGATGACGTAGATGTCGTGGGGGCGGAGCATCGGCTCAAGGCGCGCCACGGTCTGCTGGAGCAGGCTGACATCTCCCGTCAGCGGCAGCAGCTGCTTGGGAGCCTTGCGGCGGGACAGGGGCCACAGCCGGGTCCCCGACCCACCGGCCATGACGAGGGCGTACATCGTTCCGCCGGCTCTAGTCGCTGTCGGCCAGGGTCTCGGCCTCCAGCCGCTCGCCAAGCTCGGTGGTACGCCGATAGGCAGCCCACACCGCGTCGGACAGCACGGTGCGCAGGCGCCCCTTCTCGAGCTCGTAAATCGCGGCCGCGCTCGTCCCGCCGGGGGACGTCACCGCGTTGCGCAGCTGGGCGGGGTGGAGATTCGAGGCAGCCGCGTACTGGCTGGAGCCGACCAGCGTCTCCGCCACCAGGTCGTGCGCCAGCTCACGGGGAAAGCCCAGGTGCACGCCGGCGTCCACCAGTGCCTCCATGACCGCGAACAGGTACGTCGGTCCCGTCCCCGACAGGGCGGTGGCCATGGCCACGAAGTTCTCGTCCTCGACCTGCCGTTCGTCGCCCAGGGCGCGCAGGACCGCGCGCGCCAGGTCGCGCTGGGCGGCGCTGCAGGCCGGCGCCGCCGACCAGACCGCGATGCCCTTGCGGATCTGGGCCGGGGTGTTGGGCATGGCCCGCACGACTGCCGCGTGGCGCAGGCCCGTGCTCAATGTGCGCAGCGTGGCGCCGGCCACGATGGACAGCACCACCTGGCCGTCGCGGAGCGCGTCCGCCAGCTCGCGCATCACGGCGCGCAGCATCTGGGGCTTCACCGCCAGGACCACGATGTCCGCGTCCGCCACCGCGTCACGGTTTCGGGCCACGACCTGGATGTGATGCTCGGCGGCGAGGGCCGTGCGGCGCTCCCGCCGCGGATGGGACGCCACCAGGGACGACGGGCGCACCGCCCGGTCGGCCAGGAGCCCCGTGATCATGGCCTCTGCCATCACCCCGGCACCCACGATCCCGACCTTCATCTGGCGGCGATCGGTCATGCGTCCTCCGGAGGCGACGATGCATTGACTGGCTGCTCGGTGCCGCGCAGATCGCGGGCTGCGGCGATCTCGTATGCCGGGGCGCCCGAGCGCTCCAGGAGGTCAACCGCGATGTGCGCCAGTTTTCGAGCGGCTGTCACGTTCCCCAGCTCCAGTTCCGCGCGGCCCATGCCGTTGGCCGCCAGGCCCTCCTCGCGCTCGGCGCCGAGGTCGCGGGCCTCGCTGATGGCCTCGGCATAGTAGCGCCGGGCGCTGGTCGGGTCGCCACCGGCGACGCGCAGATCGCCGATCCGTCGTGCCGCCCGGGTGGCCTGGAGCGCCATCTCGGCCCGCTCAAAGTGCCACATTGCCCGATGGGCCCAGAGGTCGGCCGCCCACCACTGCTCCGCCACGATCCCCGCCTCGGCCGCGGCCATGGCCGCGACTCCGGCGCGGCGCTGGTCGCCGTCGCGCTCAGCATCCACGTAGGGCGCCGCCAGCGGGCTGCTCCGGAGCGCGACCGGGAGCTCCCCGAGCCGCTCCACAAGTGGCGTGGGCGCGCCCGCCAGGCCCCGGACCCAAGCCGCCAGACGGGCCAGCGGCCCGGGCGGGGGTGGGCCCCACCGAACTGGAAGTTGGGTCTCCGTCACGCAGGGGCCCCCGCCAGACCGGCCGCATGGCGCAGCTCGTCGGCGAGGTCGGTACGCTCCCAGCTGAGATCGAGGTCGGACCGGCCGAAGTGGCCGTAGGCGGCAATGGGTCGGTAAATTGGCCGACGGAGATCCAGCCGCTCGATGATGGCCCCCGGACGGAGGTCCACCACGCTCCCGATCGCGGCCCCGATCACCGAATCGGGAACCCCTCCGGTTCCGAACGTGTCGACGTTGAGGGCCAGCGGGTGGGCCACGCCGATGGCGTACGCAACCTGGATCTCGCAGCGTGATGCCAGCCCGGCAGCGACCACATTCTTGGCGACCCAGCGCGCGGCATACGCTCCGCTGCGATCGACCTTGGTGGGGTCCTTGCCGGAGAAGCTCCCCCCACCGTGTCGGGCCATGCCCCCATACGTGTCAACAATGATCTTGCGTCCGCTGAGCCCCGAATCCCCGGCCGGCCCGCCGAGCACGAAGCGGCCGGTGGGGTTCACCAGCAGCCGAATCTCGCCATCGCGCTGTTCCTCGGGAATCACGACGTTCACGACTTCCTCGCGGACCGCATCGGTCAGCTCGGTGGCAACATCGACCGCGGCGTCGTGCTGGGTGCTGATGAGCACGGTCCGCACCCCGATCGGCCGTCGATCGGGGCCGTAGGCAACGGTGACCTGGCTCTTGCCGTCCGGCCGTAGGAACGGGACCACGCCGCGGCGCCGAACCGTCGCCAGCCGGCGGCACAGCTCGTGGGCGAGCTGAATCGGCATCGGCATCAGATCGGGCGTCTCATCGGTGGCGTACCCGAACATCATCCCCTGGTCGCCCGCGCCCAATTCCGCAGGGTCTTCCCCCGAGCGCTCCTCGTACGCATGGTCGACGCCCATGGCGATGTCCGGGGACTGGCCCTTGATGAGCGAGGTGACCGACAGGGTGTTGGCGTCGAAGCCCAGGCTGGAGTCGTCATACCCGATCTCACGCACGGTGCGGCGCACGATGCCTTCGACGTCCACCAGGTGCGATGTCGTCAGCTCGCCGAGGACGATGACCGTCCCGGTCGTGGTGGCAACCTCGATCGCCGCGCGGGCCACGGGGTCCGCCGCCAGCACGTCGTCGAGGATGGCGTCGGCGATCGCGTCGGAGACCTTGTCCGGATGGCCTTCGGTCACCGATTCCGAGGTGAACAGATGCCGTTCAGCGTCGATCAAGGGTCCGAGTGTAGCGCCAGACCGATGAGCGGGCGACGAAGCCGCCCGCCGCCGGGGAGGCAGTCGAAAATCACGATCGACTTCACATTGGACTCGTGAGGCGGCTACCATGCGAACCCTGGGTGAGGTCCGCCCACGACCCACAGAGGAGAGCCCCACTCATGCGCCGCCCGCACTACCTCTTGGTCATCACCGTCGTCGTCGGGCTTGTCCTGGCGGCCTGCGCATCGCCGGCCGCGATTGGGGAGCCGGGTGCGTCGAGCGGTTCCGAGCCATCCGCAGCGGCAGAAGCCAGCCAGGGTGGAGGGGGCGGCGGCACCGGAGGCATCGGTGTGACCCTGTCCGATGGTGCCTGGACCGGCGGGGAGGTACAGGTCGTGATCTCCGGAGACGCCGACGTGAGCGGGGACGCCCCGCTGCTGTCGGCGAACAGCTACACGACCGGTGGTAGCACTGTATTGACGTACATATCGGCCGATGCCCAGTTGTCGGTTGGTGTGGCCATCTATTCGGACTCGTTCGCGATCTCCGTGACCACGCCCGATGTGGTTGCCGGTGCCGGGACCACGATGAGCTGCTCCGTCGAGTACCACACTGCCGACGACAACAACATCGTCGCCGATTTCAGCTGCCCGAACTCGCCGTCGTTCAGCACGAGCGGCGCCGCCGGCACGGTGAATATCGAGGGATCCCTGACCGCCACCCGATAGCGGGGGCCTGCGCTCAGGTTCCCTGCTGCCAGGAGGCGGCATAGGCCTCCTGCTCAGGCGTGGGCCGATCGATGGCGATCCCCATGCTGGCCAGCTTGAGGCGTGCCACGGCGTGGTCGATATCGATCGGGATCTCGTAGACCTGCGGCTCCAGCTCTTCGTGGTGGCCGCTCAGCCACTCCACGCCCAATGCCTGGTTGGCGAAGGACAGGTCCATGACCAGGCTCGGGTGACCCTCGGCGGCGGCCAGGTTGACCAGGCGTCCCTCGGCCAGCACGTATAGCCGCCGCCCATCGACCAGGCGGTACTCGCGGGTGGACGTACGCACGTCGCGCTGTTCGGCGGCCAGGGCTTCCAGGGCAGGCAGGTCGAATTCGTCGTTGAAGTGCCCCGCATTGGCCAGGATGGCGCCATCGCGCATCAGCCGGAAGTGTTCGGCGCCAAATACGTGGATCGACCCGGTGGCGGTGATGAACAGGTCCCCGGCCTCGGCAGCGGCCAGGCTGGTCATGACCCGAAAGCCGTCCATCGCCGCCTCCAGGGCGCGGATGGGATCGATCTCGACGATCACCACGTTGGCGCCCATGCCGTGGATCCGGCTCGCGATCCCGCGCCCCACCCAGCCGTACCCGCCCACGACCACGGTCTTGCCGGCCAGCAGGACATTGGTGGCGCGCAGGATGCCGTCAATCGCGCTCTGCCCGGTCCCGTAGCGGTTGTCGAACAGGTGCTTGGTGGCTGCCTCGTTGACCGCCAGGATGGGGTAGCGCAAAGCCCCCTCAGCCGCCATCGCCCGGAGCCGAATGACACCGGTGGTCGTCTCTTCAGTCCCGCCCCGGACCTCGTCCAGCAGGTCGGCCCGGTGGCTATGCAGCTCGCCCACCAGGTCGGCACCGTCGTCCAGCGTCAGCTGGGGCCGATGGTCCAGGGCGGCGTTGATGTGGGCGTAGTAGGTGTCGCGGTCCTCGCCCCGCGTGGCGAACACCTCGATCCCATGCTCCACGACCAGCGCCGCCGCCACGTCATCCTGCGTGGACAGCGGATTCGAGGCGCACAGGACCACCTCGGCTCCTCCGGCCGCCAGGCTGCGCACGAGGTTCGCCGTCTCGGCGGTGACGTGAAGGCAGGCGCTCACCCGCCAGCCTTCAAGCGGACGCTCCGCGGCCAACCGTTCGCGGATGCCGGCCAGGACGGGCATCTGACGGTCGGCCCATTCGATGCGCCGCGCGCCCTCGACGGCCAGCTCAGGGTTGCGAATGTCGCTCACGATTCCTCCCTATCGGTCGGCCCGAGGCCAGCTCCAGCGCAACGCGGCGCGCAATGGTCGAATGAGGTCCCAGCCGCCGGCTCGACGGTAGGCGACCCACTCCCCCAGCCGACAGTACTCGCGGTAGCCCAGGCGCAGGTAGGCGGCGATGGCCGAGTCGTTGTCCGCATACACGTTGAGAGCCACGTCCGGCAGCCGGGTCAGGAGCTCCGCGGTCACCCCTGACGTCGCCGCCTTGGCATGTCCCTGCCCGCGGTGATCGACGTGGGTCAGGACGTTGCCGACCACCGCGATGCCCTCGGACGGGTTGATGACGTGGGTCCCGGCGGCGGCCACCAGCCGCCCACCGACCCGCACGCCGTAGTAGATGCCGTCTTCCAGGATGGATGCCGGGAAGCCCCCTCCCAGCCCGAACTGGTAAAGCCGATTGAGGTCGCCGATGTCGGCGGGGCCCAGCCGCACAGCGCCGCCGCCGGCATAGGGCCGGAAGGAATCCCGGTCCACCGCCATCCGGAGCAGGCTGGCGGGCAGGTCGACCCGATACAGGTCGTCGAAGGCGGTAGCCAGATCGTGCCGTGCCTGGACAAAGGCGTAGCGGGGCCGCACCTCGGTGGCCAGCACCTCGCGACAGGCTTCAGGGTCGCCCATCAGGAACAGGGGCTGCGGGGGAAGGCCCAGGTGCTGCATGGCCAGGCCGCGCGGACGGCCGTCCTGGTCGTAGGCCATGCCCCACGCCGCGCGGCGCCGGACCGACGCATCCAGGTCGCCGAGGGCGTACGCGGCGTACAGTCGATCGGTTCGGAGGAAGGCGGCCACCTCCGCTCGGTCGGTGACCGCGCGGGTGTGCCAGCCAGTCGCCGGGGCTACCGTCATCGGTCCGGCCGCCCTCGTATCGGTCAATACGTCAGGAGGGCGTGAATCGCGAATTGGCCCAGGCGCTCGCGACCGCCGAGCGCGCCGAGCTCGACCATGAACGACAGGCCCGACACCTCGCCGCCCAGGCGCTGCACCAGCTCGATGGTGCCCATCACCGTCCCGCCGGTGGCCAGCAGGTCGTCCACGATGAGCACCCGCTGGCCGGGCTGGATGGCATCGCGATGGATCTCGAGGGTGGCGGTTCCGTACTCGAGGGCGTACTCGACCTCGATCGTCTCGGCTGGCAGCTTCCCGAGCTTCCGCACCGGGACGAACCCGGCTCCCAGCTGGTAGGCGATGGGCGCGCTGAAGATGAACCCCCGCGACTCCATGCCCACCACCACGTCGATCGGCGTGTCGCGGACCTGGCCGACCATGCGGTCGATGACCTCCTTGAAGGCGGTCGGGTCCTTCAGCAGGGTCGTGATGTCGTAGAACAGGATGCCCGGCTTCGGGAAGTCGGGGACCTCGCGGATGAGCTTCCGCAGGTCGTCGGCCGAAGTGACGGTCACCGGGCGAGTCTAGTCGGCGCGACGGCGCGCCTGCAACGCGGACCGGACCATCGGCCCATCGTCGGGTCGGGTCGACCGGACTACCGTCGGCTCCGATGTCGATCCGAACGGTGCGTCGCCGGGCTGAGCGCGCGCTGCCCGGCCTGATCCTCGCATCCGCGGTCGGGGTCGCTCTGCTGGTGATCGCGTCGAGCTGGAACGAGCGCGACCAGTTCATGCTGACCACCGCCATCGTGGCCGTGCTCGTCGTGCTCGCGTCGGCGCAGGGAATGATGCTCTGGCAGCGGGTCACGGCCGCCAAGCGTGCCGGGGCCCGGCTGGCCGGGCTCGAGTCCGAAGAAGGCACCTTCCGGGCTCTCGTCGAGCGCCTGCCGGCGGCGCTGTACATCGCCGGCTTCGGTCCCGAGGCGACCTGGAACTACGTCAGCCCCCGGATCGAGGCTCTTCTTGGCTTCACGGCGGCCGAATGGATGGCCGATTCGTCGCTCTGGATGCGCCAGATCCATCCCGATGATCGGGAACGGGTCACGCGGGAGGAGGCGGAGCAGTGGAGCCGCAAGCCGGGCGTGATCAGTTCCAGCGAGTACCGGATGCTGTCCCGGGACGGTCGGGCACTCTGGATTCGCGACGAGGCGGTGATCGTCACCGATGAGCAAAGCAACCCATCCTTCTTTCGCGGGTACATCATCGACATCACTGCCCAAAAAGAGGCAGAACAGGCGCTCCGCCAGAGCGAGGAACAGACCCGGCGGATCATCGACACCGCCAGCTACGCGTACATCGGGATGGATGCCGACGGGATGATCGCCGACTGGAACCGGGCCGCGGAGCAGACCTTCGGCTGGGCACGCGAGGAGGTCGTCGGTCAGCTGCTGGCCGACCGCATCATCCCGGTCGAACAGCGCGAGGCTCACCGTCTGGGTCTGGCCCGGTTCCTGGAAACAGGACAGGGCCCGATCCTCGGTACCCGGCTGGAGGTCAACGCGGTCCACCGTGACGGCCGCGAGTTCCCGGTCGAGCTGACCATCTGGGCCGTCGGGACAGGTGACTCCACGACCTTCTCGGCGCTGGTCCATGACATCACGTTGCGGAAGGAACTGGAGCGCCAGCTTCAGCACCAGGCCTTCCACGACTCGCTCACCGGGCTGGCGAACCGGGCCCTGTTCGCGGACCGGGTGGCACACGCCATGGCCCGCCAGGAACGGGCCCGCCGCTCGATGGCGGTCATCTTCCTGGACCTGGACGACTTCAAGACGGTCAATGACAGCCTGGGTCATGCGGCCGGCGACCAGCTGCTGACGGCGGTCGCGGAGCGCCTGCGCGGCGTCATGCGACCCGAGGACACGGTGGCTCGATTCGGCGGCGACGAGTTCGCCATCCTTTTGGAGGACACGACCCGCGAGTCGGCTCGGCGGGTGGCGGATCGGGTGCTGGCCGCACTGCGCTCCCCGTTCGAGCTCCAGGGCAAGCAGGTCTTCGCCCGAGGCAGCGCCGGGGTCGCGGTGGCCCAGCCGGGCAACTCGCCGCCAGAGGATCTGTTGCGCCATGCGGACCTGGCGATGTACACCGCCAAGGCCCGCGGCAAGGGCCGGATCGAATTCTTCGAGCCGCGCATGCACCTGGCCGTCATCCGACGCCAGGAGCTGCGGTCCGAGCTGGAGCAGGCCATCAGCCGCGGCGACTTCGTGCTCCACTACCAGCCGTTCGTCGATCTTCGCAACGGCCGGTTGACCGGACTCGAGGCGCTCATCCGCTGGCGCCATCCGGAACGCGGCCTGATTGAGCCCGACGAATTCATTCCCGCGGCCGAAGAGACCGGGCTCATCGTGCCGCTCGGAGCGTGGATCACCGGCGAGGCCTGTCGCCAGATGGCGGCCTGGGACAAGGCGAATGCGCTGCCGGGCGCCAATGGTCGTCTGCCGCTGATCAGCGTGAACGTCTCGACCCGCCAGCTGACCGATCCGAGCCTGCTGGACATGGTGGCCGGTTCGCTTCGCGATGTCGGGCTCGCGCCCAACCGACTGCTGCTGGAAATCACCGAGAGCACCTTGATGGCCGACGTGGTCGCCACCGAGCAGAAGCTCCTCGGCTTGCGGGGGACCGGCGTCCAGCTGGCCATGGACGACTTCGGGACCGGCTACTCATCGCTGAGCTACCTCGAGCGGCTGCCGGTCGACCTGCTGAAGATCGACCGATCCTTCACCGCCTCGCTTGGGGACGACCGCGATGTGCCGGTCCTCCTGCGCTCGATCATCAAGCTCGGCCAGACCCTCGGTCTCCAGGTGCTGGCCGAGGGGATCGAACGGGGCGACCAGGTGGTCCGGCTTCGGGAGCTGGGCTGCCGTCTGGGCCAGGGGTTCCACTTCTCTCCGCCCCTGCCCGCCGACGCGGTCCCGGATGCGGTGGCCCAGCGTTGGGAAGGCTCCCTCAGCGCCTGACCGGTCTCTCGGTCTCGGATCCGGCAAGCCCGATCCCGGGATGTACGTCAGATGTACACATCGGCCGCTTTTCGGGGGGCTTGGGCGGATCGGGGGCTTCCTGCTGACCTTTTGGTACATCAGATGAACGATTCGGCCACCGGAAGCCCACTGAGACCACCGCCCGCGGCCCAGGGGTGTCCAAGTTGGCCGATATGTACACGTCCCGTACATCGGGCGGGCGCCAGCTGGCATGTCGCCAGGACGACATTCGGGCAGTCGTCCACCGGCTACTGCCTCCGACCCGCATGAGCGGATGCTGCCCGCCAACACCTTCACCCAGCCAAGCGGGAGACCGGACCGATGACCACCATCACCTACCCGAGCGGCAACACCTCAACCTTCGTGATCGGGACCATCGTCGGGGCGTTGGCGATGCTGATCTTGGCCGCGGCCCTGGCCTTCGCGTCCTTCGGCGCACCGGCCCTTACCACCCAGCCGGAAGCAGCGCCGGCACCGGCGATCAACCAGTGGATCAGCGACCCGCTTTCCGGTCCGATGGAGGACGCACCCTGAACATCCCCAGACGGGAAGCCACGAGACCCGGGAGCAATCCCGGGTCTCCGGTTTGATCCGGGGCGTTCTGGCGGCTGAGAGGCGCAGCAGGCCCTCCCGCTGACGTCAGCCAGCCGCCAGGCGCCTCAGGACCGTCTGGAGCACGCCTCCCTGGCGGTAGTACTCGACGTCCACCGGTCCGTCCAGGCGGGCGAGGGCCATAAACGTCCGGAGCGCGCCGTCCTCTCCGCGGGCCTCGACAAGCACCTCCTGGCGCGCCTGCAAGCCGGCGGCAACGCTCCGAATATTGAACGTCTCGCGCCCGGTCAGGCCCAGCGCCTCCGCGCTCTCGCCGGCATGGAATTGGAGGGGAAGGATCCCCATCCCAACCAGGTTGGACCGATGGATGCGCTCGTACGACTCGGCGATCACCGCCCGCACGCCCTGGAGGAGCGGCCCCTTGGCCGCCCAGTCACGGGAGGATCCAGACCCATATTCCTTGCCGGCAAGGACGATCAGCGGCGTCCCGGCGGCCAGATAGCGCTGCGACGCCTCGAAGATCGTCAGGCGCTCCCCGCTGGGAACGTGCTCGGTGATGTTCCCCTCGGCGTCCGGCGTAAGCCGGTTGCGGAGGCGAATGTTCGCGAACGTGCCACGCACCAGCACCTCGTGGTGCCCGCGCCGGGCCCCGTATGAGTTGAAGTCGCGCGGCTCCACGCCACGCTCGATGAGCCACTTCCCCGCCGGGCTGCTGGACGGGATTGACCCCGCCGGCGAGATGTGGTCCGTGGTGACCGAGTCTCCCAGCCAGGCCAGCACCCGCGCGTCCACGATATCGGTGAGCGGCGCCGGCTCCGCCCCCACTCCGTCGAAGAACGGCGGGCGGGCGACGTACGT
>DASWJA010000085.1:0-3719 GCA_036397375.1 Candidatus Limnocylindria bacterium | reverse complement strand
AGCTCGAGGCTCACCTTCTTCACGTTGCCGGCCGCCAGGCGCAGGATCTCCTGGCCAGTCGTGGTCTCGCCGGTGAAGGCCACCTTGCCGATGCCCGGATGGGCCGCGATGGCCGCACCGGCGGTCCCGCCCGGGCCGGTCACCACGTTCACGATCCCCGGCGGGAAGCCGGCTTCGAGCGCCAGCTCCGCGATCCGGATGGCGGTCAGCGGCGTGTACGAGGCCGGCTTCAGGATGCAGGCGTTGCCGGTCGCCAGCGCAGGTCCCAGCTTCCAACTCGCCATGTTCATCGGGAAGTTCCACGGCACGATCAGCCCCACGACGCCGATCGGCTCGCGAAGCGTGAAGTCGAGGCCCGGCTGGCTGACGGGGATCGTCTCCCCGAAGTGCTTGTTGGCGGCGCCGGCGTAGTACTCGAACACCAGCCCCACCGCGAGCGCCTCGCCCCGGGCGCCGGCGATGGGCTTGCCCACGTTTCGGCTCTCGAGCTGGGCCAGTTCTTCGATGTGATCCTTGACCAGGTTGCTGAGCTTCTGCAGGGCGCGGCCGCGCTTGGCGGCCGACCACGACGCGAAGCCCTTCGGTTCGTCCAGCGCCTTCTGGGCGGCGGCCACGGCCCGGTTCACGTCCTCCGCGCCGCCCAGTGGGGCGCGTGCCAGGAGCTCACCAGTGGCGGGGTTGATTACGTCGAAGGTCTGCCCGTCGGCGGCGTCCACGCGCTCGCCGCCGATGATCATCTGAACGGTGCCCAGGATTGGCTCGGCGCTGCCGGGAGCCTGCGTCTGGGTGGTCATGCGAATAGCCTCGGAAGCGATCGGGGAGTCAGTTGAGTATATCCCCGGCCCCAGAAACAGCCGCTACGAGCAGCCGAAGGTCGGATCGGCGACGGACCAGAGGTCAACATGGTCAGGCCCCACCACGTACGCCGCCTCACCGTTGGGAACGAGCCACAGCTCGAGATCCTCAAGGCGGTATCCGCTGTCGGTCGCGTCCGGAGGCAGGTTCGCGTCGCCGTCGTATGGTGCGAGCAACATGCCGGGCGGAAGCACGTTCGTGGGGTCATGCCAGTAATCGCTGCCTGTATGAACACTCCCCCAGAACGGCAGGGTCTCGGGGATATTCAGGCTTCGGGCACTCTCCCAACCGCAGTGATCCGGGCCTGGCCGGTCAACGAGGATCCAGCCTTCGTCGTCGACCCAGACGCGCTGCCCAACGCCAAACTCAGCATCTGGGCCATACTCCGCTCCGTCGCACATCCGGACCTCGTCCGTGGCGAACGGTTGAGGACCCACGGTGCCGTCGATGCCGCGGGCCATGTCGGCCACTCGCGGCGAGATGACGACCACAGCCTTCACCTCGCCGGCTGCGCGGTAGATGAACAGATGTCGATCACCCTGCGCGACCGGTGATTCGTACCCTGACACGGGGACGCCCCACCCGTTGCCAAGAGGTCCCTGGCCTGCAATCCAATAGTCGAATACCGCCTGGGGCGTCGGGCCGCCACCCGGACGCATGTGGTTCTCAACGAGATCGCCGAACGAGTTCGGCTCGCCGTCACAGTCGAGCAGTTCCAACGCCGTGAATGGAGCCTCTGATGGGGCCGGGGTGCTGGATGGCGACGGGCTCGGCGGCGGCCCTCCCACGCCGGGTGCCAGGTTCGCGAGCTGTAAGCCGACAATCAGGGCCACCGCGAGCGCGGCGACCAGGAGCGTCACCGTCAAAAGAAGACCTAATCGATTCGGACGGCTCGCCATCGGGCAGAGAGAATACGCGTTCGGTAGGCGAGAGGACTTGGATCCTCGGGTGGCGGTCCCCCGTCATCCGGGCTGTTGGGCGAACTCGTTCCTCGCGCGGTACAGCGCGAACACGATCAGCGCGTACACGAGGACCATTCCGGCGGGTATCACGAGGACCATTTCCGGCGAACTCCCGATCACCTCGCGGACGCGCTCCAGACCCGGCACCAGTGTGATCAGGACCACGGAACTCCCGAACAGGCCGATACCGCCCATGGCGAGGCCCAGCCGTCGGCCCCACGGAGCGCGCCGCACGACTCCGAAAGCCGCTGCTGCGTGGCCGGCCGCCAGCACCGCGCCGAGCACGGAGATGCCGCCGTCCCAGAACGGGTCGTCGCTCAGCAGCGTCGGTACGCTGACATACGCGAGCAGGACTGCCCACGCCACCAGGATCAGGCCGGCGATATCGGTCATTGCCGAGCGCGGATGCACGACGGACGCCTAGAAGTAGTTGACGCTGATGCCGCCGTCGATGACGAAATGCGCTCCATTGGTCCAGCGCGACTCGTCCGAGGCCAGGTAGATCGCCACGCTGACGATCTCCTCCGGCTTGCCGAATCGGCCGGTTGGGTTGCGCGCCAACCGGATCTGTCGAGCGGCCTCGTCCTTGACCAGCCAGTCCATGAGCATGGGCGTCTCGATGGGCCCGGGGCAGATGGCGTTGGAGCGCACGCCCAGCGGCCCGAACTGGACGGCCAGCGATCGGGTCAAGCTCAGGACCGCGCCTTTGGAGGCGGTGTAGGCGTCCTGTGGCACGGAGCATCCCAGCAGGGCCACGAATGAGCTGATGTTGATGACCGATCCCGACCCCTGCTCCACCATCCGAGGGATCGCGTACTTGCAGCCCAGGAACACGCCTCGCACGTTGATGGCCATCACGCGGTCCCACGTGGCAACGTCGGTGTCGACCACCGAGTGGTCGAGCGCGGGCATGACCCCGGCGTTGTTGTACAGGACGTCGACCTTGCCGTACCGATCCGATGCGGCCGCCACCATGGCGGCCGCATCGGCCTCCTTGGAGACGTCCGTCTGGACGAAGGCGGCCTCGCCGCCGGCCGACCGAACTAGGTCCACGGTCTCGGCCCCAGCCTTCTCGTCATATTCGGCAACGACCACTTTCGCGCCCTCGGCCGCGAACATCTGGGCCGCCACGCGGCCCATCCCGCTGCCAGCCCCGGTGATGATCGCGACCTTGTCCTCGAGACGCATGGATTGAGCTAGCCGCGCTCCAGGTATCGCTCGCGGTCCCAGGGGTGGACGATGGCGTCGTAGGTCTCCTGCTCGACCCGCGCCGCGTTCAGGTAGTGGGCCACGACATCGGCTCCGAAGATGTCGACCGCCGCCTCGCTGGCCTCCAACTCGCGGATCGCTTCGTGGAGCGCGCGCGGCATCCGGTCGCAGCCAGTGGCAACGTAGCCGTTGCCCTTGTACTCCTTGGGAGGCTCGATCTCGCGCTCGATGCCCAGCAGGCCGGCGCCGACCACGGCCGCGTAGGTCAGGTACGGGTTCATGTCCCCGCCCGGGAAACGGTCCTCGACGTGGAGCCCCGCCTCGTCGCCCACGATCCGGAAGCCGGTGGTCCGGTTGTCGCGGCCCCACACCACGTTGACCGGGGCCCAGGACGCCACCGCGTAACGCTTGTAGGAGTTCACGTTCCAGGCCCAGAAGATGGCCAGCTCTCGGGCGTACTTCATCATCCCGCCCAGGAAGTGACGCATGGTCTTCGACATCCCGTAGGGCTCCGCCTTCGGATCGAGGAACAGGGGCTCGCGGCCGGTCTTATCCCAGAGCGACATGTGGAGGTGGCCGCTGGAGCCGGTCCAGGTGTGGTCCGGCTTGGCCATGAAGGTCAGCCCGAAGCCGTTCAGCCAGGCGATCTCCTTGGCCCCGTGCTTGAAGAGCACCGACTTGTCGGACATCTCC
>DASWJA010000084.1:0-2918 GCA_036397375.1 Candidatus Limnocylindria bacterium | reverse complement strand
GAGGTGGATCACGCTGCGCCCGGTCGCCTCCAGCGCTCGCGCGCGGGCGGCGGCCTCGAAGGCGGTCTCGGTCCCGATGCGGGACGTCCGCTCAGCCAGCTTCACGCACCCAAGTGTACCGATGGGCCGCCCCGACCGAATGGGCCATTGCGGGCCACGCGCATGGGCTTGCTATACTTTCCGAAGCGATTTCAGCCCGCGCGCGGAGAACCCATCACCCATGACGCTTTCCGAGACGACTCCCCTGACCACCACGACGACCGAGCAGCTCGTCAACCTCACCGATGCGGCTGCCGCCAAGGTCATGGAGCTGCGTGCCCGCGAGGGCAAGGCGGAGGCCGCCCTGCGCCTGTTCGTGAAGAGCGGCGGCTGCTCGGGGTTCAGCTACGGACTGGCCTTTGACGACTCCCGTGCCGATGACGACCGGGTGGAGCTCCACGGGGAAGTCCCGATCGTGATCGATGCCTACAGCGCCCAGTACGTGGATGGCGCGGAGATCGACTACGTCGACTCGCTGATGGGATCCGGCTTCGCCATCAACAACCCGAACGCGGTGAGCAGCTGCTCTTGCGGCCAGTCGTTCAACACGGATGGCTCGCCGGCCAAGGCCGGGGGCTGCCACTAGGGCGCTTCGGCTTCCGACTACCACCACGACCCCGGTCCCGCCACCGGGGTCGTTCTCTATTCGCGGACCAGGGCCCAGACCTGGCGGGCGCCAGTGACGCCCTTCAGCTCGTGCAGCCCGCGGTCCTCGAACTTTAGTTCGGAGTCCGCCACCAGCTCGTAGGTGGTGCCCGAGACGAGCACCTCCCCGGCGGCCGCCAGCGCCGTCACGCGGCTGACCACATGCACCGCCACGCCCCGGATGTTGTCGGGGATGACCTCCACCTCCCCGGTGTGGACGCCGATGCGCAGGCCGAAGCCCAGGCGAGTGGCCGCGTCGCGGATCTGGGCGGCGCATCGGATGGCGCGCTCCGCCCCGTCGAACATCCCGATGACGCCGTCCCCGGTCATGGCCGCCAGCTTGCCGCGGAACTTGTCGATCTGGCGCCGGCAGTCGGCATTCAGCTCGGCGAGCATGGCTGCCCAGGCCGCAGGCCCAACCCGCTCGGCAGTGGCGGTGGAATCCACGATGTCGGTGCACACCAGCGTCGCCAACACGCGCTCGCTGCGAGCGGCTGCCGGCAGGGCGAAGGTGCGCATGCCGGCGAAGTCGTACTGGATCACCCGCTCGTCGCCCACCACCCAGGCATCGTGGCCAGGAAGGATCTCGTACAGCGTCCCCTGGCCGGCCTCCATCTCCAACCCGTCCGGCGTGATGTAGTGCAATGTCCCTTGCATCACCAGGCCCAGGTGGTGGTACTCGCACCATTCGGTTCCCGCTATGGGCTTGACGTCCTTCGACCACCGCCACCCGGGCTCGAACGTGATGCGGCCCACCACGAAGTCGCCCAGGTTCCAGATATCGGTCCGCCCATTGGGGAGCATCCGGGTCTCGTCCGGCAAGTCGAGGGACTTGCGCTGCATGTGGGCCACTCGAGATCCTCCTCTCGGGCTACTCGCCGGAGCCGTCGGCTTCAAATACGTCCGCGCCGGCCTCGACCGCTGGGTCCGGCACTCCGCCCAGTGCGGCCGGGATCGGTCTGGGCAGCGCCGGGGGGCGGACGTATCGGTCCACCAGCTGGCGGGTGCCGTCGACGCCGAGCCGCTCGAACAGGAGGGCCAGCCGGGAGCGCAGGTTGGCGCCGATCGTGGCCTCGGCCTCCGGTCCGATCGACCACAGCGCGGCTTTGAACGGGCCTAGCGCCTTCTTACGGGTCTTGTACAGGAACTGCTCGTCGGTCTCGCCGGGCTTGCGCTCATCGGCACAGGTGGCGAGGCACCAGGCCATCATCTCGGCCTTCAGGTCAGCGGGCAACCCGCCCCCGTCATACAGGATGTTCTGAAAGCCGGTGGCCAGGTGGATCTCGGCGCAGCCGGCGGCGGGGAAGTGCCCGAACGCCTCCTCGGGAAGGGTGCTGGCGCCGTGCTGGACGCAGCCGGCGAGCCCGAACTCCTCGCGAGCCACCGTCGAGAGGCGTCCGAGCGTGTCCAAGTCGAGCGCCACCGGGGCGATGCTGCCGTTGGGGAGCGCCATCCCGCCGTGCGAGGTGCCGGTCTGGATGCTCACCTTCGAGATACCGGGGTACCGATCCGCGTCTTCCGCGAGGGCTGCGCGGTACTCGGCCAGGTAGGCGCGCAGCTCGGCTTCGGTCGAGTTCACCTTCCCCACCTCGCCGATCTCGCCGCCGATGGAGATGGTCACCCCAGGCGGCTGGATCGAGCGCACCAGGCGAGTGAGGTCGGCCGTGCGCTCGGCGTTCACGCGCTGCTGCTCGGGGATAGTGGCGAGGTCGAGGTCGACCAGCGTGCTGGCGTCGATGTCGATGTTCAGGAACCCCGCGCCCACCGCCTCGCGGGTGAGGTCGCGGAGGCCGGTCAGCTCGCTGTCGGGGTCCGCGCGCCAGCGGGTGGCGTTGAACTGGAAGTGGTCGCCCTGGAGGAAGATCGGGCCCATCCACCCCTCGCGCAGGCCGGCGGCCAGGATGACTGCGGTGTACTCGTCGGGGCGCTGGTCGGTGTACGCCATCTCGCTCTTGGCGATCTCGAACACGAGCGCTCCCACCTCGCGTTGGCGGGCGACCGCGAAAACAGCGCGGGCCGTCAGGTACGCCGCCGCCCGGACGTTGATGGCGGGAACGGTGAAGGCCGTCGGCGCGATCTCACCCCGACCCCGCGCGGTGTACAGCTCCTGGATGGAGGCCGACCCACAGCCAAGCGCCTGACTGGCGGCCCAGATCACCCAGCGCTGGGCGTCGCGGAAGGCCGGGTCGGCATGGAAGACCGCGTCGCGGGCCAGCTGGTCGGTGAGCGGTCCC
>DASWJA010000083.1:0-1731 GCA_036397375.1 Candidatus Limnocylindria bacterium | reverse complement strand
AGGCAGGCTTCGTGAGTGGTGACGCGGTGGCGGCCGGCGAGTGGTGGCGGATCATGTCCAGCGCCTTCCTGCACGTCAACCTGCTCCACATCCTGTTCAACATGTGGGCCCTGTACCTGTTCGGGCCACTGCTCGAGCAGTTGTACGGGCGCATCGAGTACCTGGCCATTTACCTGCTGTGCGCGGCCGGAGGCTCCGTCCTGACCATCCTGGCCCAGCCTGAGCAGCAGGCGGTGGGGGCCAGCGGCGCCATCTTCGGCCTGCTGGGCCTGGCGTTCGCCGTCTCCCGGCGCCGCCACCTGGCGCTGCCGCGCCAGACGCGCATGGTCCTGGGTCAGATCGGCTCACTGCTGTTCATCAACCTGGCCTTCACGTTCTTCGTGCCGGGCATCAGCGTCACCGGCCACCTGGGCGGCCTGGCGGTGGGGCTCGTCCTCGGCTGGCTGCTGCCGCCGTCGCCGGCATTCACCCTGGCCGGCCAATGGCAGGTCGCCGGCGGGGCTGTCATCGCGGGCATGCCGATGCTGATGCGAGTGGCCGTCTACCTCGGGGTCGCCGGGCTGTTGGTGGCCGGCACCGCGGTGGCGATGCTCAACATCGCCTGACCGATGTGCCATCCGGCCGATGCGCGCCCGCCGCTGCCCCCCATCCGCGGCGGCGCGGTCGACGCCCGTGACCTGGTCCTGACCTCGGCCGACGGCACCCAGTTCGCGGCCCATCTCGCGCGCGCTGCCTCTCCGGGCGGGCCCGGGATCATCGTCCTACCCGACGTCCGCGGCCTGCATCCGTTCTACGAGGACCTGGCCAATCGGCTGGCCGAGGCCGGGGTGCATGCCGTCGCCGTGGACCTGTACGCGCGGACCGCAGGCCCCGGCCACCGCGGCGAGGACTTCGAGTACAGGTCGCACGTGCCGCAGACCGATCCCCGGACTCTTGCCTTCGACGTGGCAGCCGCCGCCGATGCTCTGCGCGCCTCCGCCGGCGGCTCGGCGGAACGGGTGTACGCGATGGGCTTCTGTTTCGGCGGCCGCGTATCGTTCATGCAGGCCGCCGAGGGCCATGGGCTGGCCGGTGTCATCGGCTTCTACGGACCTCCGGCGAAGCCGTTTTGGCCTGGGCAGCCCACGCCCGTGGAACTGGCGCCACGGTTCGAATGCCCGGTGCTGGGCCTGTTCGGCGGCGCTGACCCGGGCATCCCGGAGGACAGCGTGGCGGCCTTTGGCTCCGCTCTGGAGGCTGCGGGCGTCGAGCATCGGCTCATCACCTACCCCGAAGCGCCGCACTCGTTCTTCGACCGTGGCGCTGAAGCGCATGCCGACGCCGCCGCCGACGCGTGGCGCCAGGTGCTGGGTTTCGTGGGGATTCAGGTTTCCGACTGATCCCGGCCTAGGCCTTGGCGGTCGTCTGCTCCACGGGTCGGCTCGCGGCCTCGGCCGGGCGGAGCGGCCGGAGGTAGAGCGGCAGGACGACCACGATGTACCCCAGCCAGGTCAGGAACGTGACCCACTCCGGCTGCGAGGTGTAGCCGAACATCGCGCGCAACAGGCTGCCAACGAGCGCGGCGAAGCCCTCGCCTTCGTGGGGAATGACGCCGCTCAGGTCAAACGCGGTGTCGGTGCCGACGGTGATCACACCGACCTCGACCAGCTCATGGACGGCATGGCTCAACAGGCCGGCGGCGATGAGGATCAACGCCGCACCGGTCCAACGGAAGAAGGTCCGAAGGTTGAT
>DASWJA010000082.1:0-5583 GCA_036397375.1 Candidatus Limnocylindria bacterium | reverse complement strand
GGTGGCTTACGCGATTGCCCCCGGCGACCTGGGTCCGGCGCTCAGGCAGCTCGGGCTCGGCGACCGGATGCCGGTCATGGTCGACCTGACCGTCCGATTCATTCCGACCCTATCCACCGAATTCGGGGAGACGATCGATGCGCAGCGGGTGCGCGGCTTCGACCCGCTCCGGGCCGGCGGCAGCCCCATGACCCGGCTCCGACGACTGGCGCCCCTCTTCGTGCCGGTCACCGTGGGTTCGTTGACGGGCGCGGAAGACACGATCGACGCCATGGATCTGCGCGCCTTCGGCGTCGGCAAGCGGACTTGGTATCGGAAGCTCGAAATGGACACGGCTTCATGGCTGGTCGTCGGGGCGTTCCTGCTGTTCCTGTTCGTGGCGACGTCCCTCAACCTGAGCGGCCAGTCGGAGCATTACCTGCTGCCGTTCCTCGTGCCGTAGTGGACGGGGCGTGGATAAGTCCGGAACCAACCGCAGAAAGTCGTGGATAAGGCGCTTGGCGGGGACTCCGTGCGTCCCCTATTCTCTGGGAGTCCCGGAGGAGCCGGACGAGTCCAGAGATTGCATCAAAGGGCCCGCCAGGTTCCTCCGGGGCGTTTTTGCGCCCAGGAGACCCTGCCGTCTCCCTGCCTCGCTGGAGCATCGGTCGGCGACCTGCGCTAGAGTTGCGCTTTACAACTCAGAGCGAAAGACGACGATGACCTCCCAACCCAACCCCGAGCCCAGCCTTCCGCTCGTCTCCGGCACCGCCCACCTGGACCAGCGCATCCAGCGCGCACTGGCGCGACCGCACCGGATCGACATCACGACCACCGGTCGCCGCACCGGACGCCCGCGCCGAATCGAGCTCGTGTTCCACGTGATCGACGGCAAGGTCGTGATCAGCGGCTCTCCGGGCAGGCGCGACTGGTACGCCAACCTGGTCGCCGATCCACATTTCACCTTTCACCTGAAGGGCCCGGTCCAGGCCGATCTGCCGGCCATCGCCCGACCCATCACCGAGCCGGTCGAGCGCCGGCAGGTCATGGAGGCCGTGGCCCGCAACTGGGGCGTCACCGATCGGTTCGAGGTCTTCTTCGGCCGCAGCCCACTCATCGAGGTCCGCTTCGACAAGGCGGCCTGAAGCAAGGCCAGTCACCTAGAGAGGCCGCCTAGGACGCCTCGGCTGGACGGAGCCGAAGGCCGCGCAGGAGCTGGGCGTTCACGGCCACGATCACGGTCGACAGGCTCATGGCCAGGGCGCCGACGCTCATGGGCAGGATGATGCCGATCGGCGCCAGGATTCCCGCCGCGAGCGGGATGGCCAACACGTTGTACGCGGTAGCCCAGACCAGGTTCTGGATCATCTTCCGATAGCTGGCGCGGCTCAGCTCGATCGCACCCACGACGTCACGCGGGTCGTCGCGAACCAGGATGATGCCCGCCGACTCGACCGCGACATCGGTCCCGGCGCCAATGGCGATCCCGACGTCGGCCTGGGCCAGGGCCGGCGCGTCATTCACCCCGTCACCGACCATGGCGACCCGCTGGCCGCCGGTCTGGAAGCGGCGGACAGCGTCAGCCTTGTCCGCCGGAAGGACCTGGGCGGCGACCTCGTCGATCCCGATGCGTTCCGCGACCGAGTCGGCCACCGCCTGTGCGTCGCCGGTGATCATGGCCACCCGCAGTCCCAGCTGGTGGAGGCGGCGCACCGCCTCGAACGATTCCGGGCGGATCTCATCCTCGATCCCAACCGCGCCAAGGACCGCACCGTCTCGGATGATGTAGAGGACCGTCTGGCCAAGGCCCTCCCAGCTGGCGACCTTGTCCTCGATCGCCGCCGGCGCCGCCGCGTTCAACTCGCTCAGCAGGCGCGGTCCTCCCACGTAGACGACAACCCCCTGGACCGACGCCCGAGCACCGCGCCCCGCCAGGGCCTCGAAGTCCCGGGCCGCGCTGGGCGTGACACCTCGTTTCTCGGCGCCGGCCACGAGGGCGCGGGCCAGGGGGTGCTCGGAGTCCGCATCGACACCGGCCGCCAGGGCCAGCAGCTCGGCATCGTCCACTTCGCCGGCGGCGACGATGTTGGCGAGTACCGGCTGACCACGCGTCAGGGTGCCGGTCTTGTCGAAAATGACGACGTCCAGCTCACGGGCCCGCTCGAGGGCCAGGCGACTCTTCACCAACAGGCCGTTGCGGGCGCCCAGCGTGGTACTGATGGCGATGACGAGCGGGATCGCCAATCCCAGCGCGTGCGGACAGGCGATGACCAGGACGGTCGCGCTTCGGACCAGCGCCCCTTCCGGATCGCCCAAGGCGATCCACGCCACCAGCGTGATGGCGCCAGCCGCCAGGGCGACGTAGAACAAGATGGCCGCGGCCCGGTCGGCCAGCGCCTGGGCCCGCGAACTCGCCGCCTGGGCCTCGGCGACCAGTCGCATGATCCCCGAGAGCGCGGTGGCCTCCCCGACAGCGGTCACCTTGATGCGGAGACTGGCGCCGGCCACCACGGTTCCGGCGACGACCGTTGCGCCGGGCTCCTTCAACACCGGGCGGGACTCCCCGGTGACCATTGACTCGTCGACGTCGGCCTCCCCGGTCACGACCTTCCCGTCGGCCGGGATCCGAGCGCCTGGGCGGACCAGTACCAGGTCGCCGACGCCCAGCTCACCGATCCCGACCACCTCAATGTCGTCGCCGACGATCCGTTCCGCGGTGTCGGGCAACAACTCCGCGAGCGCACCCAACGCCCCGCGGGCCTGGCGGATGGCCCGCATCTCGATCCAGTGGCCGAGGCTCATCACCGTGATCAGGGTCGAGAGCTCCCACCACAGCTCGACCTCGAACAGGCCGAGGGTCGCCGCCACGCTGGCGATGAAGGCAACCGTGATCGCCAGGCTGATCAACGTCATCATGCCGGGCTGGCGGGAAGCCAGCTCGGTCCGCGCCCCGACCAGGAAGACGCGGCCGCCGTAGGCGAAGATCACGGCCCCGAGCACGGCGGGGAGGTAGGTTGAGCCGGGGAACAGCGGTGCGCTGTAGCCGACCCAGTCCTGGATCTCTTGGCTCCAGGCGACGGCGGGGATCGTCAGCGCCAGAACGATCCAGAACTGGCGGCGGAAAACGTCCGGGTCGTGCCCAGCGTGCTTGTCGTGAGTTGCGTGGCGACGCTCGGTACCTGATCTCGCCGGTCGTTGCGGAGCTGGCCTGGCGTGATCTGGCGCCTCGTGGCCATGGTCGTGCGTGTCGTCATGCATCGCCGTCACCTGATACCCCCACCCAGTATGCGGGACGGGTCAACGGCACCCGCTGACCAGCTACGAGTTCGTGACCTTTGGCAGTTGTGTACGCCGCGCCAAGGGTGGTGACATGCGGTCGGGCCCCGCCGTGATCGGGGCCGTGGAACGACAGAGGTGGCGACAATGATGTGGGGATGGGACACCGGCGGCGGCTGGCTGATGATGGGGATCGGCATGCTGATATGGGTGGCGCTCATCGCGCTGGTCGTGTGGCTCGTCATCCGCGCCGTCGGGCATCGGCCGGGCACCGGCGGATCGGAGTCAGCGGAGGACCTGCTTCGGCGCCGCTTTGCGTCGGGAGAGATCGACGACGAGGAGTATCGGGGGCGTCTGGAAACCCTACGCCGGGGCTGAGCCCCTCACTGGGCGATCTCGAAGTCGCCTGACATGCCCGCCAGGTAGTGGCCCGGTACCAGGCACCCAAATCCGATGTCCGTGGCCGACCCGAAGGTGAAGACGAGCTCCTTGGTCTGACCGGGTATGACCCGAATGGCTCTCGAGGTGTCCTCCCGCATGCCCCCGTGGGTCATCACCTGCCTGCGCTGCGTCCGCGTCAGGCTCAGACGATCAGTTCAACGGGTCGCCATCGCCGGCCTGAAACAGGCCGAGCGCGCCGCGTCCCACGAAGTTGAAGGCGTGGGTCACCATCGGATACAGCCCGTCCTCGGGCATGACCATCTCGATGATCGCGCCCTGGGCGGGTGACAGGTCCACCGCCTGCGACCCGAAGTTCCCCGCGTTGCCGAGTGACAGGTGGACGCCTTCCTTGATCACGCGGCTGAAGATGGTGCCGACCACGTGGAAGCTGGAGTCGATGCTCGGCCCCGTGTTCAGGACGAAGATCCGGACCCGATCCCCGGTCTCGACCTGGATCGGGTTGTCCAGGTACTGGTTGGCGACGCCGTTCCAGACCACGTAATCGGGGGCCGGGTTGCCGGTCGCGGCCTTGCTCAGGCTCACCGGCTCGCCCTGGGGACCCAGGTACCACTCGCTCTGGACGATCGCGAACTCGGCGTCGACCGGGGACAGGCCCTCGGCCGGCTCGACGATGACCATCCCGTACATCCCATTGGCGATGTGGTGCAGCGCCGGCGACGTGCCGCAGTGGTACATCCACACCCCGGCGTACTCGGCCGTCCATTCGTAGATCTTCTCCTCGCCCGGGTTGATGGTCGTCATCTCGTCGTTCCACGCCACCTGCGAGGCGTGAAAGTCGATCGAATGCCCGAGCTGGTTGGTGTCCGGGTTGACCAGATGGATCCGGATCGTGTCCCCGACCTTGACCCGGATCACGGGCCCGGGGACGGTCCCGTTGAACGTCCACACCCCAACCACGAAGCCGCCCCCGTCGCCCTGCGCGACGGTCATCGTCTTCTCCACGATCTCGAGCTCAATGTCGTGGACTTCGCCTTCCAGGCGGGGAGGCGCCTCGGGGGGATACAGGGCGTAGTCGGGCGCATTCGGATCCGGCTCAATGTCGGTGTCCGCTGCCGGGCCGCGGTCGTCGCCGCCGCCGGCTCCCGCGACCGTCACGCTCCCCGTCATGCCTGCATCGGCGTGGCCGGGCACCGAGCACAGGAACGTGGTGCCGCCCTCGGGGATGACCACCTCACCGGTGGCGGTCTGCCCGCCCTCGGCCTGCAGGATGGTGCCATCGGGGAAGGTCAGGTCGTGGAGCACGGCGCCGTCGTTGACGAACGTGACCGTGTAGCGGCCCGGCTCCGCAACGTCGACTGTTGCCGGCTCGAAGCCGATGTCGAAGGCGCGGACCTCGATGGTCCCGAGGATCTCGCCCTCGCCCGTGCTCCCGCTGGGTGACGGGCCGGCCCCGGCGGTTCCGTCGCCCGATCCCGCGGCCAGGATGACGTAGATCAAGGACAGCAGCACGACGCTGACTACTGCCGCGCCGTAGACAAAGAGGCGTCCCATTTGAGTTTCTCTCCTATATGCAGGTCAGCGTTTGGCCTTCGGATGTCAGCCGGAACTCGTGCTCGCGGCCCGGCTGGCCGCGGCTGCCGCGCGCAGCTGATGGAGCAGTGACGTGGCCGTCCGGCGGGCCGCCAGGTGGAGCAGCGCCCGATCCGCCAGCAGTCCGATCGTACCGCCGGGCGGCGCGTAGTGGCCCTCCAGGACGAGCTCGCCTGGTCGGATGGTCAGCCAGCCGGAGAAGACGGGGAACAGCGGGGCGAGCGATGCAGAGCGCCAACTGATCTCGATACGGAGGCCGTCACCAACCCGCTGGGGAGTGCCGAGGTCGACATAGGCGGCCTTGCGGAGGGGCGCCAACAGGCCGTGATCGTCCGG
>DASWJA010000081.1:0-2844 GCA_036397375.1 Candidatus Limnocylindria bacterium | reverse complement strand
GGGCCCGGCAGCCCGACGTGGCCCTGCGTGTACTCGCACCAGGTGTCGCGCGCCGAGGGTCGGCCGTCCTGGGGCTCGGTGCTCAGCTCGAAGCTGACGCCCAGCTGGCCGCCCTGGCTCGTGTCCGGGACGACGCTCCCCTGCGAGATCTGGCCGCCGTCGAACAGGACGTTGACCGTACCAGTGGCGATAAGGTCCGTGACGTTCTGGCCCACCTCGAGGGTCGTCCCGGCGGGATCGATGAAGAGCAGCTGCCCGGTGGAGCCGACGAGGTCCAGCACCTGGTTGCGGTCGCTGAGGCCGGGGACCTCGACCACGATCCGCTGCTGACCGGACGCGCCGACCTCGGTCCGCACCTGTGGCTCGGTGACACCCAGGCCCGCGACTCGGCGCTCGATGATGCTCCGGGCCAGCTCGACGCGCTCGACAGTCGGGGGCTCGCCGTCGACGGCCTGGACCTCCAGCGTGACGCTGATCCCTCCCTGCAGGTCGAGGCCAAGGACGGTCCGGATGCTGTCCGGCAGCGGCAGGAACGTCATCCCGGTCGTCTTGCGCGGGATGTCGATGTAGAGGGCCAGCAGTGTGATCGCCAGGATCACCCAGGGGGCCATGCGGCGCCAGGTCATGCTCGGCGGGGAGTCCCTCCAGCCCTCGGACAACAAATGCGCCGCCATGCGGCGGCCGGGCCAGAGTATAGGTGCGCCTCCCGGACCGGGCAAGAAACGGTCAGGCCAGGCGCCCCTCGCGGGCCAGCGCGCTCTTCAGGCGCTCGGCCAGGACGTGGCTCATGAGCGGGGCGTCCGCGATCTCGTCCACCGAGGCGTCGCGCAACGCCCGCACGCTGCCGAAGCGCCGGATCAGCGACGCCCGTCGGGCAGGACCGATGCCCGGGACGTCGTCGAAGACGCTGCCCAGCGCGCGACGGCCGCGGACCTGGCGGTGATAGGTGATGGCGAACCGATGTGCCTCGTCGCGGATGCGCTGGACCAGGTACAGCGCCGGGGCCGTAGCGGGCAGCACGATCGGCGCGGACCGCCCCGGAACGTACAGCTCCTCGAAGCGCTTTGCGAGGCCCGCCAACGGGACCTCATCCAGGCCGAGGCCACGCACGACCCGTGTGGCGGCCGAGAGCTGCCCCTTGCCGCCGTCCACGATGACCAGATCCGGGAGGGCCCAGTCCCCGGGCTCTGCGGTGTCGTCTTCGGCGCCGACCGCGGAAAGCTCCAGGGCCCCGGTCTCACGGCGCAGGCGGGCGGCGCGCCTGAACCGCCGCTCGAGGACCTCGGCCATCATTCGGAAGTCGTCGGGCGTCTCGGCGCTCCGGATCCGAAACCGGCGGTACTGCTTGGGGTCCGGTGCCCCGTCGGTGAAGACCACCATGCTGCCCACCGCGCTGGTGCCCTGGATGTTGCTCATGTCGTAGCACTCGATGCGGCGCGGCGGCTTGGACAGTCCGAGGGCCGCCGTGAGGCCGGCCAGGGCCTCGGCCCGGGCCCCCTGATCCGCCAGCCATTCCGCGCGGTCCTTGGCCAGCGCCTCGGACGCGTTCTCCGAGGCGAGGGCCACCAGGCGGCGCTTGGGCCCGCGTTCCGGGACGTGGAGCCGGACCCCGCTGCCCCGCCGCTCGCGCAGGAACACGCCAAGTCCCGTCACGTCGGCCGGCGCCAGGGGCAGCAGGATGGAGCGCGGCGGCCGTTCCGTAGCCGCGTAGTACTGCTGCACGAACGAGGCCAGTACCTCGTCGCTGCCGACGTCGCCGGCACCCTCCACGATGAAATGCTCGCGTCCGATCATCTTCCCGTTGCGGATGACGAAGACCTGGAGGCAGGCTTCGGTGCCCTCCCGCGCCAGGCCGATGACGTCGTGCTCCGCGCGGCTGAAGGCGGCGACCTTCTGCTGCTCGATCGTCCATTCCACCGCCCGCAGCTTGTCGCGGGCGACCGCGGCCGCCTCGTACCGGAGCGCCTCGGCATGGTCGTCCATCTCGCGCCGCAGGTCCTCGGCGATGCCCTCCTGGCGGCCCTCCAGGAAGTCCACCACGCGATCGATGGTGGCCCGGTACGGGGCCGGCTCCACGGCTCCGATGCACGGGCCCTGGCAGCGCTTGATGTGGTACAGCAGGCACGGCCGCTCGAGAACCCGCTTCCCGGCCGGGATGTCCAGGTCACAGGTCCGGAACGGGAAGATCTTGCTCAGCAGCCGGAGCGTCTCGTCGACCGAGGACGCGGATGCGTACGGCCCGAAATAGCGGCTTCCGTCGCGCACGAGCTTGCGAGTGCGGACGATGCGCGGGTAGTCCTCGGCCAGCGTGATTCGAACGAACGGGTAGCTCTTGTCGTCGCGCAGCCGGATGTTCCACCGTGGCCGGTGCTCCTTGATGAGGTTGCCCTCGAGGAGGTACGCCTCGCCGATGGTGTCGGTGACGATGTACTCGATGTCGGCGGTGTCGGCCACCATGCGGGCGTGCCGCGCCTCCTCCTGGCCGCCGGCACCGAAGTGGTTCCGGACCCGGCTCCGGAGGGAGTTCGCCTTGCCGACATACAGGACGCGCCGGTCCGCCGCCCGGAACAAGTACACGCCCGGCGTGTTGGGGAGTTGTCGGAGGATGGCACGCAGGTGGGCCGACTGCGGCCGAGGAGGGGCCACCGGCCGATTCTAGGCGGGCGGCGCGCAGAGGGGGTTCAGGGGCTGCCGCTCGAGCTGGGGTTGCCAGTCGGGATGGGCGTCGGCATCGGCTCGGCGAGCGCGGCCGCCAGATAGGCGTGGAGCGGCGAGTAATCCGCCCCGTCGGCCCGACCGATGACGACCAGCGTGTACCGACCGTCGGAGGTCGTGGTGGCCTCG
>DASWJA010000080.1:0-2387 GCA_036397375.1 Candidatus Limnocylindria bacterium | reverse complement strand
CGGTCGCGGGAGTTCGCGGTGGTCGAGACCATGAACAGCGGCAAGCCCATCCGCGAGAGTCGCGAAGTGGACGTCCCGCTGGCGGCGGCCCACTTCTTCTACTACGCCGGCTGGGCCGACAAGCTCGAGTACGCCTTCCCGAACCGCCGCCCGACATCCCTGGGCGTGGCGGCCCAGATCATCCCCTGGAACTTCCCGCTCCTGATGCTGGCGTGGAAGATCGCGCCCGCCCTGGCCTGCGGCAACACGGTCATCCTCAAGCCCGCATCCACCACCCCGCTGACCGCGTATCTGTTCGCCGACGTCGTGCGCCAGGCCGAGCTGCCGCCGGGCGTGGTGAACATCATCACCGGGCCGGGCGAGATCGGGATGGAGCTGGTCCGCCATCCGCTGGTCGACAAGGTCGCGTTCACCGGCTCGACGGCGGTCGGCAAGCTCATCGCCCGCGCCATTGCCGGCACCCACAAGAAGGCGACCCTGGAACTGGGCGGAAAGGCGGCCAACATCGTGTTCGACGACGCGCCGCTGGACCAGGCCATCGAGGGCAACATCAATGGCATCTACTTCAATCAGGGCGAGGTGTGCTGCGCCGGTTCGCGCCTGTTCGTCCAGGAATCGGTCTATGAGCCGCTGCTGGACAAGCTGAAGGACCGACTGTCGACGCTCCGCGTGGGTGACCCGCTCGACAAGAACACCGATGTGGGGGCCATCAACTCCGCCGGCCAGCTGGCCAAGATCGCCGAGCTGGTCGAGTCCGGGATCGCGGAGGGCGCGGAGATCTTCCAGCCCGACTGCGTCCTGCCCGACAAGGGCTTCTTCTTCCGGCCCACCCTGTTCACCGGCGTGTCCCAGAGCCACCGGATCGCGCAGGAGGAGATCTTCGGGCCGGTCCTGTCAGTGCTGACCTTCCGGACCCCAGAAGAGGCGGTCGAGAAGGCCAACAACACCCCGTACGGCCTGTCGGCCGGGGTGTGGACCGAGAAGGGGAGCCGGATCTTCAAGATGATTGGCGCCATGAAGGCCGGGGTCGTGTGGGCCAACACGTTCAACCGATTCGACCCCACCTCCCCGTTCGGCGGTTACAAGGAGTCGGGCTACGGCCGCGAGGGCGGCCGGCATGGGCTGGGTGCCTACCTGCGCCTGGACGGCGCGGCCTAGACCGATGGCCAGCGCTCGACGACCCAGCCCACGACCCACTGCAGGAAGGCCCACCGCAACGCGGCGGCGCGCGACTCGCGCCACGGTCCTCGATGTCCGGGCCGCGGCGCCGCTCGCCCTGCGCGACGGGGCGGGAACAGCCGCCGAGCGGCTCGGCGTGCGCAAGACGTACAAGCTGTTCATCGACGGCGCGTTCCCGCGCACCGAGTCGGGGCGGTCGTACCTGGTCTACGGGGCGCGGGGGGAGCTGCTGGCCAACGCGTGCCGCGGCACCCGCAAGGACATCCGGGACGCCGTGCGCGCCGCGCGCAAGTCCCAGCCGGGATGGGCGTCCAAGACCGCCTTCAACCGAAGCCAGGTCCTGTACCGCATCGCCGAGCTCATGGAGGGGCGCCGCGACCAGTTCGTGGCCGAGGTCATGACGGCCGAGGGCGTGGGCAAGCAACGCGCGCGGCGCCTGGTGGACGCGGCCATCGACCGCTGGGTGTGGTACGCCGGTTGGGCGGACAAGTTCCCCCAGATCCTGGGCAACGTGAACCCGGTCGCGGGGTCCTATTTCAACTTCAGCATTCCCGAGCCCACCGGGGTGGTTGGGATCATCTCGGCCGAGGACTCGGCGCTCCTCGGGCTCGTGAGCCGGCTGGCGCCGGTCATCGTGTCGGGCAACGCGGCGATCGTGATCGCCAGCCAGACGCGCCCGCTGCCGGCCATCACCCTGGCCGAGGTGATGGCCACCTCCGACGTCCCGGGCGGCGTCGTGAACGTCATCACCGGCCTGCGCCGCGAGCTGGTCGGCCACCTGGCGAGCCACATGGACGTAAACGCCCTGGACGGCTTCGGGCTGGAGGCGGCCGCGGTGACGGCCGTCGAAGAGGCCGCCACCGACAACGTCAAGCGCTTCGCGCGCCCCCCGTCAGGCGGCCTGAACGGCTACGACTGGCTCGCCCCAGCCGCCCAATCGCCCTACCTGATCGGCGAATTCGTCGAGATCAAGACGGTCTGGCACCCCATCGGCGTCTAAACCCTCAGCGGCTGACGCGTCTCAGGGGCTGATGCCGATGTTCCCGGCCGTGACCGGGTGGGTCCGCGCGTTGCCCTCGGGCCATATGCGCAGGGCGCAGTACTGCTCCGATGTCTCGATCTCCTCGTTCTTGAAACCCATGAAGGTGGACCGATCCGGGTCGCCGGCTGAGGCCGGCCCGGTGTCGAGCACGCGGAACCAGGCGTCG
>DASWJA010000079.1:0-5169 GCA_036397375.1 Candidatus Limnocylindria bacterium | reverse complement strand
CGGTGCGCGGTTGCATCTTGACACCCATCGGCCAATGCGCATAATTGTGCGCATGACTATGCGCACGAACCTGGTACTCCCACGCGAGCTGGTGCAGGAGGCTGACAAGTACGCCGGGCCCCGCGGTCGCAGCCGATACGTCGCCGAAGCGTTGGAGGCCCGAGTCCGCCGCGACCGAATGCGGGCTGTGCTCGAGGACACCCGTGGCATGTGGAAGGACCACCCGCTCTTCCCGACCTCCGAGGCGGTCGTCGAGTGGGTTCGCAAGGGACGTGCCGAGAAGACCTATGGACCGCTGCACGGTCCGCCGCGACTGGACGAGTCCTGAGAGCCGAATGCGCTACATGTGGGACACCACGTTCGTCATCGATCACCTGCGGAATGATCCCGGAGCAAAGGCGGTCATGGACAAGATGCTCGCCGACGGAGATGAGAGCTTCCTGAACGAAATCGTGGCCTGCGAGGCTTGGTCCGGGGTTCGTCCTGCTGAGGTTCGTCGTGTCCGGAACCTCCTAAACCTGCCCGAATTCGTCCAACCTGGACCCGATGCCGCAGAGCGGGCCGGTTTCTGGCGCAATGAAGCCCGGTCGCGCGGTTGGACGCTCTCACTGACTGACGCCCTGATCGCCGCCGCCGCCGAGGCCTGCGACGCCGCCATTCTGACCCGCAACGGCCGCGACTTTGCCCTGACGCCGGTGCCGGTGGCCGACTACTGACTCCCGACCCTGCAGCTCCCGGCGGGCATACTGTCGCCATGGTGACCGAGCCCGCGCGGACGGCGGTGGTCGTTGACGGACTGCGCACGCCGTTCGGCCGATACGGCGGAGCGCTGGCCAACGCCCGCCCCGATGACATGGCCGCGCACGTCATCCGCGCCGTGGTCGAGCGGACCGGCATGGATCCGGGGTCCATCGACGACGTGATCATCGGTGCCGCCAACCAGGCCGGCGAGGACAACCGCAACGTGGGCCGGATGGCCGTGCTGTTGGCGGGGCTGCCGATATCGGTCCCAGGGCAGACGATCAATCGGCTGTGCGGATCGGGGATGCAGGCGATCGTGGCAGCAGCGCATGCCATCACCGCGGGCGATGGCGAAGTCTTCGTCGCGGGCGGCTCCGAGTCCATGACCCGCGCGCCCATGGTCATGGCCAAGCCCTCGGCCGCGTTCCCGCGCGGCGAGCAGACGATCTACGACACGACCCTAGGCTGGCGCTTCACGAACCCCCGCCTGGCCGATGTCCACTACCCGTACTCCATGGGCGAAACGGCCGAGAACGTCGTCGAGAAGGTGGGCGTCAGCCGCGAGGACCAGGACCGATTCGCCCTGGCATCGCACCAGCGCTGGTCGGCGGCCTTCGAGGCGGGTCGGTTTGGGGATGAGGTCATACCGATATCGGTGCAGGGCTCGAAGCGGGGGGAGACCGTGGTCGTGGACCGCGATGAGCACCCGCGACCCGAGACGACCCTTGAGCAGCTGGCCGGCCTGAAGCCGGCGTTCCGCAGGGACGAGTCGGGTTCGGTGACCGCGGGGAACAGCAGCGGGATCAACGACGGGGCGGCGGCGGTGGTGGTCATGTCCGAGTCCCGGGCGCGGGAGGCAGGCCTGCGTCCTCTAATTCGGATGCGGTCGTCCGCCGTGGCCGGGGTGGATCCGGCAACCATGGGCCTGGGACCCGTCCCGGCGTCCCGCCTCGCCCTGTCGCGTGCCGGCCTGTCGGTGAGCGACCTGGACCTCGTCGAGCTGAACGAGGCCTTTGCCGCGCAGTCGCTCCCGTGCATGCGCGAGCTGGGATTGGATGCGGAGAGGGTCAACGTCAATGGGGGTGCCATCGCTATCGGTCACCCGCTGGGCGCCTCCGGTGCCCGCCTGGTGGCGACCCTGGGCCACGAGATGCGACGGCGCGGTGCCCGCTACGGGCTGGCGACCATGTGCATCGGGGTAGGGCAGGGGATCGCCACCGTATGGGAGTCAGTGGAGTAGCCCATGGGAGCGCAGGTCAAGCATCCGGACGCTCTGACCCTGGGCTAGCCGAACCCCGGGATGAAGCGTCTCGAGGCCTCAGGTCCTGATCCCCGCCCGGCGCCAGACACAGAACCCCGTGCGGCTTTCGCGCCGAATGTTCACCACATGTACCTATCGGCCAATGTGCAGCCGAAATGATGGGCCTCAGGGTCATAGATCGCGCCTTTTGGCCGGTTGTGATCACTGGGTGTACCAAGCGGGCATGCATGAGCCATTCACGCCCCCGGATCGGCGTCAAGTTGGCCGTTATGTACGCCAGGTGAACATCACGCGGAGAGGAGTTCGTCGAGGATCCACGGGAGCGCGTCCAGGGCGAGGGTCAGGTGGCCGTGTTCGGGGAGCAGGTGGGGCCGGGCGGTGGGGATGTGTGCGGCGAGCCAATCCCCGTGGGCAAAGGGCACCATCCGGTCGTGACCACCCTGCCAGACGTGGACGGGCACGCCGAGGGAATCCAAATCGAAGCCCCATGGCTTGATGAAGGCCATGTCATCGTCGAACCAGCCCCAATACCCCTCGCCCAGCGCGTCTCGCATGGACGCCGCCAGCCACTCCGCGAATTCGCCAGTCAGGGACCCGCGGTCCACGTCATCGATGAGGTCCCCGAAGGCATCGGCGACCTGCGGGCCGGTGACCTTGACCAGCTCGGGCCACTCCCGTTCCTTGAACGCGATCAGCGCTTCCGATCCCTCCAGTGCGGCGGCGAACTCCTCGACGTTTTCCGCGCCCATGCCCACGGTCCAATCCAGACCCTCCGCGGGATACGGGGCCACCCCACCGATGAGGGCCACGGCCCGGACTCGCTCCGGCATGAGTGCCGCGGTGGCCAGGGCATGCGGCCCGCCGCCCGACCAGCCGATGACGTAGACCGACTCGGCACCGATATGGTCCAGCACGCTCCTGACGTCGTCGACCACATCGGCTACTGAGCGTCCCGGCCGACGGGTGGACGAGCCGTATCCGGCTCGACTGAAGCTCACGTGCCGCAGTCCGCGTGCCGCGAAGGCCTCCACCGCTGGGTCGAACGGCAGCCCGGATGAGGGCGTGCCGAAATGGAAGAGGAGCGGGATCCCGTCAGGCGGTCCCGCCAGGTACAGGTCCAGGCTGCGGCCGTCTGGGGTGGGCACGAAGATCGGTTCGGTCATCGGCTCAGTCGGCAGCCGAATCAGTCGAGCTTGAGCTGCGGCAGGACCCGCTCCCCGTAGGCGCGGATGAACTCCGCCTGGTTGCCGCCGACGTTGTGGACGTGGACCTCCCAGAACCCCATGTCCACGAAGCGCTGCAACGCGGCGGCGTGCTCGTCCAGATCGGCGCTGATGAGCATCCGGTTGGCGTAGTCCTCCAGCCGGACCAGCTTCGCCATGTTGGCGAAGTCCTCCGGATTTCGGATGTCCTGCTTGGGGAAGGGCATGCCCCCGTTCGGCCACTCACGCAGGGCCTGCGCCTCCGCCTCGGCCTGGGTCTCCGCCCAGGACACGTGGACCTGGAGCAGCTTGGGCATGGCCTCCGGGTCCTTTCCCGACTCCCGCGCGCCCTCGGCGAACTTGCCCCACAGCAGGTCCAGCTTTTCGTCCGCCGCGCCCACCGTGATCAGCCCGTCCGCGTGCCGGCCCGTCCGCTTCGCGTTGTAAGGCCCGGCCGTCGCGACGTAGATGGGTACCGGTTTCTCCGGTCGGGTGTAGAGCCGCGCCGACTCGAGGGTGAAGTACTCCCCGTCGTGCTTGACCACGTCCCCGGAGAACAGCTTGGAGATGACCTCGATGGCCTCGAACAGCATGCTGCTCCGGACGCCGATCTCCGGCCACTCCCCGCCGATGACATGCTCGTTGAGCGCCTCTCCGGCGCCCAGGCCCAGCCAGAAGCGGCCGGGGTACATGGCCCCCATCGTGGCCGCGGCGTGGGCGATGACCGCTGGGTGATACCGGAACCCTGGCGTCGTGACCGCCGTCCCGAACGGCAGGGTCGTCCGCTGCCCCAGCGCACCCATGAAAGCCCACGCGAACGCGGCCTGACCCTGTTGCGGGGTCCACGGATGGAAGTGCTCGCTGACCATGAAGCCGGCGCTGAAACCAGCCGCCTCGGCCTGCTGGCACCACTCCAGCAGCTCGGTCGGATGAAACTGCTCGAGCATGGCCGCGTAGCCGATCTTCGTCATGCGCCTAGCCTACCCTCCCTGCCCTGACCGTTCGGCCCGCAATCTGGACCCCAATGCGTCGGCGGTGACACCTAACGGCCAAGCAGCCGCTCAATCGAGCGCTCCACATTGCCTTCGACGTCCGAATGTGACCGCAGGTGATCCGTTCCGGCCATCCACGGCCTCCTCACGTGGTCGTCGAAGACCCTTGTTGGCCGATAGGGGTCGCCACGAGGCACATGGCCCGCGCGTTCCGATTACGGGATGCGCGCGGACCGATTACGGGATGTTCGACGCGAGGCCGTGCACGGCAAGCGGCCCTCTGGCAACCTGTACCCATGGCGCGGGTGCTGACCCAGATCACAGAGTTGCCCACGGTGCCCAGGCGGCCCGTCGTGGGCGCAAGTTCCAACGGGAACGGCACGGCTCCGCACCACGCCCACGGGGAGGGGCGGCTGGTCGACGGCTTCGGGCGCACCCTGCGGGCGCTGCGCGTGTCAGTCACCGATGCCTGCCAGTTCCGCTGTCTGTATTGCATGCCCTCGGAGGACATGACGTTCCTGCCCCACGGGGAGCTGCTCACCCCCGACGAGATCGAGCGCCTGGTGGGCCTCCTCGTCCGGCTGGGGATCACCAACGTGCGGCTCACCGGCGGCGAGCCACTCGTCCGTCGCGAGCTGCCCGACATCGTGCGTCGCCTGGCGGCCATGGAATCGGTGGGCTTGTCCGACCTGTCGCTGACGACCAACGGGTTCCTGCTCGAGCGCCATCTCCCCGCACTCGCGGAGGCGGGCCTCCAGCGACTGAACGTCAGCGTCGACTCGCTGGTGGCAGAGACCTTCCGCGACATCACCCGCCGCGACGCGCTGAACCAGGTCCTGGCCGGTCTCCGCGCCGCGGAGGCCTACCCCCAGCTCCGACCGATCAAGGTCAACGCGGTCGCCCTGCGTGACACCACCGATCGGGAGGTCCGGGCCTTCGCCGACCTGGCCCGCACGCGCGGCTACGTGGTCCG
>DASWJA010000078.1:0-8432 GCA_036397375.1 Candidatus Limnocylindria bacterium | reverse complement strand
GCCCTGGCCTGGGTCGTCAACCTCGGCTGCGTCGACCTCAACCCGCACCCGGTGCGCGCCGACGACCTGGATCATCCGGACGAGCTGCGGATGGACCTCGACCCCGGGCCCGGCGTGGCGTGGCCGGACGTGCGGTCGGTGGCCCTGGTCATCCGCGAGCTGTTTGACGAGCTGGGCTACGCGGCCTGGCCCAAGACGTCCGGCTCGCGGGGCATGCACGTGTACCTCCGGCTCGAGCGGCGCTGGGGCTTTGGGGAGGTGCGGCGAGCCGCCCTGGCGGTGGCTCGGGAGGTCGAGCGCCGCGCGCCGGCGCTGGCCACCAGCAAGTGGTGGAAGGAGGAGCGACACGGGGTGTTCCTCGACTACAACCAGAACGCGAAGGATCGGACCGTGGCCTCGGCGTACTCGGTCCGGCCGCTCCCCGACGCCCGCGTCTCGACGCCGCTGACCTGGGATGAGGTGCCCGACTGCGAGCCGGCCGACTTCACGGTGGCCACCATGCCGGGGAGGGTGGAGCGCCTGGGGGACGTGGGAGCCGGGATTGACGCCGAGGCGTTCTCGCTCGAGCCGCTGCTGGACCTGGTGGCACGCCACGAGTCGGAGGGACTGGGCGACGCTCCCTGGCCGCCCAACTATGCCAAGCAGCCGGGGGAGCCGCCCCGGGTCCAGCCGTCCAAACGCCGCCAGCCGGCGAAGGGCGAAGCGTCCAAGCCGGCCACCCCTGGAATCCGCTCGCCCACCGGCCGCCGGCGCTCGCGCGCCCCGCTGCTGGTCGTGGCGCAGGCCGCGACGCGAGCCGAGGTCGAGGATGGTCTCGAGCGTTGGAAGGCTCGCCACCCGGCTGTCGCGCCCCGTCTGGCGGTGGACGACGTGCTGTTCGACGCGATGCGCGGCCGCTCCACGATCTGGTGGCGGGTGCGGGTCAACCTGCGCCACGTCCCGGTTGCAGATCGCCCGGAACCCGAACCACCCGACCCCGACTACGACCCGTTTCGCGAGTGGCGCGAGTCCGGCGCTCCTCCGGGCTGAGCGGCCCCTAGGAGCGGTTCAGCCGCTCCTCGAGTCGCGCCCGGACGGCTGGCCATTCATCGGCCAGGATCGAGTAGTAGACCGTGTCGCGGACGTGGCCGTCGGGGAGCCGGAGGTGGCGCCGCAGGACGCCCTCACGCACCGCCCCCAGCCGTTCGGTGGCGCGCTGAGATCGCTCGTTCCGCGAATCCGTCTTCAGGGCGACGCGGGCCGCTCCCAACGTGTCGAAGGCGTAGGTCAGCTGCAGCAGCTTGGCCTCGGTATTGACCGCGGACCGCTGCCGCGAGGGGGCGATCCAGGTCCAGCCGATCTCCAACCGCCCGTGTTCGGGCGCGATATCCCCGAAGCGGGTCGAGCCCACGGCCATGTCTGAGGCACGCTCGATGGTGGCCCAGGCCACGTACTCCGGGCGGAGGGCGTCGGCGAGGTACGCCGGCCAGGCGTCAGCGGCGGACGGGTCGGCGCTCATGTAGCGCCAGATGCCCGGATCCTCGGTCGCGGCGGCCAGGAGGTCGTCCCGGTGCCGCTCCTCCAGCGGCTCGAGGCGGACGACCCGGCCCTCGAGCACGATCGGCTCCGGGCGGAGCATGGCCCGGCCGGGGCCGGTGGACCTTAAGCCCCGGCCGGGGTGGCCAGCGCCGCGGAGACCCAGCCCGGGATCTCGCGGCGGAGAGTCTCCAGCGGGAGCGAGCCGTGCGCCAGCACCTCGTCGTGGAAGACGCGCAGGTCGAACCGATCGCCCAGCTGCGCGCCGACATCGACTCGAGCGCGCTCGATCTCGCGCTGGCCCATCTTGTAGGACAGCGCCTGGCCAGGCCAGATCGTGTATCGGTCCACCTCGATCTCGGCATCCACCATCGGCAACGAGCCGCGCTCGTGCATGAAGTCGATGGCGCGCTCGCGGGTCCAGCCCATGGCATGCAGCCCCGAGTCGACGACCAGCCGCGCGGCGCGGAAGGTCTGCGCGTCGAGCATACCGATCCGTTCGGCATCGGTGAGGTACAGCCCCATCTCATCGGCCAGACGCTCGGTGTACAGGCCCCAGCCTTCGACGTAGGCCGAACCCGCCATTTTCGCGCCCAGGGTCCTGAATCGGGGGAGGCCTTCGAGGTCCATCTCGATCGCGATCTGGAAGTGATGACCCGGGGTCGCCTCGTGGAAGGTGATGGCCGCGATCTTGTGCAGCTGGCGCTCGGCCGGCTGGTACGTGTTCAGGTAGTACTGCCCCGGACGCGAGCCGTCCAGGGTCGGGGGCATGTAAAAGGCCGGCGCCGACTCCCGCTCGCGGTACTCCTCGACCGGTAGGACCACGCAGTTCGCCGCCGGCAGGCGGCCGAAGAAGCGGGGCGCCGTGGCGTACGCCCGGTCGGTCTGCTCGCGGGCCAGCTCGATGATGTGCGCCGGATCGGAGGTCCGATTGGACGGATCGGCGGCCAGGGCTGCGGCATACGCGTGACGGTCGGCATGGCCCTGGCGCCGCGCAATTCCGTCCTTCTCGGCCTCAATCCGCTCCAGGTCCTCCAAGCCGAAGGCATGCACCTCGTCGGGTGTCGCATCCACCGTGGTCTGCATCCGGATCGCGAGCCGATAGGCGGCCGCTCCATCGGGCGTGTCACCCAGCGCGGGGGTGGGAGCCGCGTGGGGCGCGTACGTTTCGGCGAGGTAGTCGCGGAGACGCTGCAGGGCGGGATAGATGTGTGCCGCCACCGCGGTTCGGACCTCGTCCCGCGCCGGCTCATCGGTCACGTTGGCCAGCGTCACCGAGGGCGCGTCATGGCTGGGCACCGCCAGCATGCGGTCGATCTGCTCGACCGCCTTTTGGACCGGGACCGATGCCGAGGTCCGATGGTCGCCGATTCCCTCGTCAAGCGTGCCGATGTGCTGGTCGATGAGCTGCGGGAAGGCCTCGAACCGGGCCAGCAAGCGGCGCAGCCCCTCGGGCGTCTCCGCCCGCTGGTACTGCGCGATCTCGCTCGGCCAGGTCTGGACCCCGGACATGTGGTTCACCGCCAGCTGGTACAGGCGCCGATCGAGAGCCTCGAGGTAATTCCGGGCGACCAGCATCAGCAGGTCGCGGGTGATGCCCGACTCGACGTCCAGACCGGCCGGGTCCATGGTTTCTGCCTCGGCCAGCGCGGAAGCAAGGGCGCTGCGCTCCTCGGCCCGTCCATCCGGGCCGAGGTCGGGCCAGCGGTCATCGTATCGGTCGTCGCCGTAAATGGTGGCGGTGATCGGATCGCGCTCGAGGACGCCTTCCCAGAAGCGGTCGGCCAGGTCGGTGACGGCGGCGTTCGGGTCGTGATGGGACACGGAACCAGACCTCCTTGAGGTGGATGCATGCCGTTGTGGAATGGGGGATGAGTGCTGCGGGAGTGTACCGCGGGCGGCTCCCGGGCACGGCGGCGCGCGGTCAGCCGGCGCCGAACAGATCGGCCAGCAAGGCGGGCGGCGTCTCCTCCAGCTGGTCGTATCGGCACGTCTCGGGTTTGCGGTCCGGGCGCCAGCGAACGAAGGTCGTCGCGTGCCGGAACCGGTCACCCTGGAGGTGGTCGTACGCGACCTCAACCACCCGCTGGGGACGGAGCGGCTCCCAGGACAGATCCTTGCCTCGGTTCCAGCGGCTGGTGGCGCCCGGCATGCGCCGACCCTCCCACTCGACCTCGGCTTCCTTCCACTGGCGCCACGGGTGCCCCTTCAGGGCGTTGCGGCGCAGCGGCGCCAGCTCGGTGACCAGCTCCCGGCGCCGCGCCTCGGTGAACGAGCTCGTGACCCCGACGTGCTGGAGCTCGCCGGCCGCGTCGTACAGGCCCAGGAGCAGCGACCCGACCATCGTGCCCGGCCCGTTCTTGTGCCAGCGGAACCCGGCCACGACGCAGTCCGCGGTGCGCTGGTGCTTGACCTTGACCATCTCGCGCTTGCCCGGCACGTAGCCCTGGGCGGCTCGCTTGGCGATCACCCCGTCGAGACCCGCGCCCTCGAAGACGGCGAACCAGCGCTGCGCGGTCGCCGGATCGTCGGTGGCGGGCGTGAGCTGGACCGATGGCGGCGGCTTCGCCAGCCGCCGTTCGAGGCCGGCCCGGCGCTCGGCGAAGGGTTTCTCCCGGAGATCCCGGTCGCCCTCGGCCAGCAGGTCGAAAGCGACGTACGACGCCGGGCTGGTGGCCGCCAGCATGGCGACCCGTGAGGCAGCCGGGTGGATCCGGAGGAGGAGGGCCTCGAAGTCGAGCCCGCCGTCGGCGGCGATAACGATCTCGCCGTCCAGCACGAATCGGTCGGCGGGCCGGCCGACAGCCCGGAGGGGCGCTTCGAGCTCGGGAAAGTAGCGGTTGAGGGGCTTGAGGTCGCGGCTCTGGATGTAGACCTCGGACCCGTCGCGGAAGACGAGCGCCCGGAACCCATCCCACTTCGGCTCGTATCGCCACTCGGCGCCGGTCGGGATCTCGGGCTGTGGCTTGGCCAGCATGGGCTCGATGGGCGGTGGGATGGGGAAGGCCATGCCGGGATAGTAGTCGGCGGCTGCGGCATACTCGGCCGCAATGCCGATCAGCCTTCGGTTCCTGGGCGCCGCCGGCGGCGTGACCGGGTCGCAGTACCTGCTCAGAGTCGGTGAGCGGCGGATCCTGATCGAGTGCGGCATGTTCCAGGGCGGGATGGAGGAGATTGCCCGCAACCGGATGGGATTCGCGTACCCGCCCGACAGCGTCGACGCGGTCCTGCTGACCCACGCCCACAACGACCACATCGGTCGGCTGCCGGCGCTGGTGCGGGCGGGGTACCGGGGGCCGGTGTTCGCGACTGCGGCGACCGGCGACCTGGCCTCAATCGTCTTGACCGACAGTGCGCACCTCCAGGCCTATGCCGCGGCGCGGTGGGCCCGCCACCACCCTGAGGCCGCGCCGGCGGCCGCAGCTGCGGCCCCGGCCGCGGAATCGGAGAGTGCGGCTACCGAGATGGAGATGGCCGCGGTCGCCGCCAGGACGGAGCGCCCTCCTGCCATGGAGACGCGGACCCGCGCCCCGCTATTCGACCTGGAGGACGTGGCTCGCACCATGGACCGGGTTCGCCCGATCCCGTATGCGACGCCCACCACGGTGGTCCCTGGGATCGAGGCCACGTTCCACGACGCCGGTCACATTCTCGGCTCGGCCATCATCGAACTGACCGGCCGCGACGCCGACGGGACGAGCGCCCACATCGTGTTCTCGGGCGACCTGGGGCGGCCCGACACGCCCATCCTCCGCGACCCGACCCCCCTCACCCGCGCTGACGTCGTGGTCGTGGAGTCGACCTATGGCGACCGCGATCATCCTGACCCCGACCAGGCGGTCAACGAGCTGGTGGAGGTCATCTCCGACGTCGCTCGATCCGGCGGCGTGCTGCTGATCCCGGCCTTTGCCATCGGCCGCACCCAGCACCTGGTCTGGATCCTCGACAGCCTGGTGCGAGCGGGACGCATCCCGCACCTGCCGCTGTTCGTCGACTCCCCCATGGCCTGCGAGGCGAACGACGTCTACCTGCGCCATCCCGATGGCTACGACGCGGAGACCCTGGCCCTCCTGCAATCGGGCGATTCGCCCCTGGAGTACCCGGGGCAGGCGTGCACGACCAGCGTCGAGGCATCCAAGGCGATCATCGGCAGCCCGCGCCCGTTCATCCTGGTCGCCGCCTCGGGCATGCTGACCGGGGGCCGGATCCTCCACCACCTCAAGGACCTGCTGCCCGATCCACGCGCGACCCTCCTGTTCATCGGCTACCAGGCCGAGGGAACATTGGGCCGCCATCTCCAGGACGGCGGGACAGAGGCCCGGATCGACGGCGCCAAGTGGCCGGTCCGCTGCCGGGTCCGCTCCATCTCCGGCTTCTCCGCTCACGCCGACCAGGTCGAGCTGGACGCCTGGATACGGCACTTCGGGGACGCCGGCCGTGCGGACGGCCGCCCGCGATCGGTGTTCGTGACCCACGGGGAGCCGGCGGCCGCGGCGGCGTTCGCGGCCCGGATCCAGGACGGACTGGGCGTGGTGGCCCGGGTACCGGCGCTGGGCGAGACGGTGGCCCTCCAGCCGTGACCTTCGACCGCTGAGCCGTTGGCGGCTACCATCGGGGCGATGTCGCCCCGGCCTGAGGTGCCGCCCCGCCCCGTCGTCAGCCTGCTGACCGACTTCGGTGTCCGGGACCCGTCGGGCGCCATCTGCGAAGGCGTCATCCTGGGCATCTGTCCCCAGGCAACCGTCGTCCACATCAGCCACGAGGTCACGAAATACGCCATCCGGGACGGGGCGCTGATGCTCTGGTGCGCGTTGCCGTTCTTCCCGGTCGCGTTCCACATGGCCGTGGTCGACCCGGGGGTCGGCACCCGCCGACGTCCGCTGGCGGTGGTTGTGGGCCGGGGTGACGTCCTGATCGGCCCGGACAACGGCCTGCTCCTCCCCGCGGCCCGCCGGTTGGACGGCATTCGGGCCGTCCACGAGCTGACGAGCGACGCGCATCGGCTGCATCAGGTCAGCTCCAGTTTCCACGGCCGTGACATCTTCGCCCCCGCCGCCGCTCACCTGGCGTGTGGGCTGCCGGTTGCGGAGCTGGGTCCCGAGATCGATCCGGCCACACTGGTCGACCTGGTCATCCCCGACGCCACCCCGATCCCGGACGGCGTCGAGACGACGGTGATCTACGTGGACACCTTTGGCAACTGCAAGCTGGCCGGGCTCCGCCACCAGCTGGAGGCCGTCGTAGGACCGATGCGGCCCGGCCGCGCCGTGCGCGTCCAGGCCGATGGAGCCGCGGTGCGCCGCCTGGGCTGGGCCGACACGTTCGGGAATGTGCCTGTCGGCGAGCCGATCTTGTACGTCGACTCCTACGACCGCCTGACCCTGGCCGTCAACCAGGGGAATGCCGCTGTCGAGCTGGGCTTGGCGCAGGACCAGGCCATCCGGATCCAGGTCGAATGACGCTGCAAGCGTGACCGAGCCGATCGCCGTCGTCGACGGACTGACATTCCGCTACCGCCGCGGCTCACAACCGGCCCTGCGGGACATCTGGCTGGAGATCGCGCCCGGAGAGGTGCTCCTGGTCGCCGGCCCGTCGGGGTGCGGCAAGTCGACCCTGATCCGGGCTCTGAACGGGCTGATCCCCCACTCCTACCACGGCGACCTGACCGGTAGCGTTCGGATCGCTGGCCACCCGACCGACACGACACCGCTGCGGGGGCTGGCCACCCTGGTCGGGACCGTGCTCCAGGATCCGACCCGTCAGCTGGTGGCTTCGACCGTGCCGGCCGAGCTGACCTTCGGTCCCGAGAACCTGGGCGTCGAGCGTGACGAGATCGGCCGCCGGCTGGTTGGGGTGGCGGCAGCCAGCGGGCTGGCGCCGCTGATGGACCGCACCACCGATGAGCTGTCGGGCGGTGAGAGCCAGCAGGTCGCGATCGGGGGCGCGCTCATGCTCGAGCCGCGGCTCCTGGTGCTGGACGAGCCCCTGGCCAACCTCGACCCCGCCGCCGCGCAACGGCTCCTGGCCCTCGTCCGCCGCCTGGCCGACGCGGGCACGGCCGTCGTCATCGTCGAGCATCGAATCGAGGACGTGCTCGACGCCCGGCCCGACCGGGCGCTGTACCTCGATCACGGCGCAACCCGCTATCTCGGATCCATGGACGGATTTCTGGCCAGCGCCGACCCGACCGCCGTCAAGCTGCCGTTCTACACCTGGATGAGCCGGGCACGCGCCGCGTCAGCGGCGCCATCGGTCCCTTCCAAACTCGTCGCGCCAAGGACCCCGCCCGAGAACGCCCCGCCGCGGCTCGAGTGGCGCCGCGTGGAGGCCGGGTACGACGGGCGAACCGTGCTGCACGACGTCAGCGCGAGCCTGGGAGTCAGGGAGCGGGTGGCCGTGCTGGGGCCCAACGGGTCAGGCAAGACCACCCTTTTCAAGGCGGCCATCGGCCTGCGACCGCTGACCGCGGGGCAGGTGCTGGTGGACGGAGAGTCGACCGCGGGCCGGAGCGTGGCCGACCTGGCGGCCACCTTCGGGTACGTGTTCCAGAACCCGTCCCAAATGCTGTTCGCGCCCACCGTTCGCGACGAGCTCCTGTTCGGGCCGCGCAACGTGGGCCACGACCCGGCCGGGTTCGACGCCCTGGTGGCGCGGGCGCTTGGGCGGGTAGGCCTCGCCGGCGAGCCGGAGATCGAGTCGCGCCCGCCGCGGACCCTGTCGCATGGACAACAGAAACGGCTTGGCATCGCCGTCGCATTGGCCCTCCAGCCACGGACGTTGGTCCTTGACGAACCGTCCGCCGGGCAGGACTATCGGAGCGCTACGGCGTTCATGAGGGAGGTGGAGCGGATCGCCGGTCTGGAGAGCGTCTACTTCGTCACACACGACGTCGACCTGGCGCTGACCCATGCCGACCG
>DASWJA010000077.1:0-8379 GCA_036397375.1 Candidatus Limnocylindria bacterium | reverse complement strand
TCGTTGATGACTTCGGCGGCTGCACGCCCGCCGATCGTGGCGTGGAACGCGTCAGGGAACTGCGTCGCGGAGTGGTTCCCCCAGACCACGAGGTCGCGCACCTCGGCCACGCTGGCACCGGCGCGGCGGGCCAGCAGGGCCCGCCCCCGCGTCTCGTCCAGCATGGTCATGGCGAACCACCGGTCGCGGGGAATGTCGGGAGCGGCGGTGGACGCGATCAGGCAGTTCGTGTTGCACGGATTGCCCACCACCAGGACCCGGACGTCGTCCGCGGCGTTGGCGGCCAGCGATCGACCCTGGGCACCGAAGATCCCGGCGTTGACGCCCAGCAGGTCCCTGCGCTCCATGCCCGGCCCACGAGGGACGGCGCCCACCAGCAGGGCCCAGTTGGCGCCGCGGAACGCCTCATCGGGCCGGGCGGTGGTCAATACCCCGCCCAGGAGTGGGAACGCGCAGTCCTCAAGCTCCATCGCCACGCCATCGAGGGACGGGAGGGCCGCCTCAAGCTCCAGCAGGCGCAGCTCGACGCTGGTCTGAGGTCCGAACATCTGGCCCGATGCGATGCGGAACACGAGCGCGTAGCCGATCTGGCCGGCCGCGCCGGTGACCGCCACCGTCACACGCTGATCGGGCATCGAATCTCCTTTGCGAAGCCCGAGTGTATCCCCCTCCGCCTGCCCCTGTTCGGATGGGTCAGCCCCGCGCGATGAAATCGCGGACCGCCAATGCGATCTCGTCCCGGACGCGGCGGAACTCCGCCAACCGAGCCGCCTGGTCGCCGGTTGAGGCCGACGGGTCGTCGAACATCCATCGCTCGACGCGTCTGGCCCCCGGAATCCAGGGGCATGCCTCGCAGGCCTCCTCGCAGACCGGGATCAGGGCCTCCCATGACTGCCCGATGTACCGCTCCACGGTCTTGCTCGCCTGGTGACGGATGTCGATCCCGAGCTCGTCCATGACGGCAATCGCCTCGGGTCGAACGGCGGTGGCCTCCATGCCTGCCGAATGCGCGTCGAAGCGGCCGTTTCCCCAGGCGCGGAGCATGGCTTCCGCCATCTGGGAACGTGCCGAGTTGTGCTGGCACAGGAACAGGATTCGGTGGGGCGTCATCAGTTTTTCAGAGCGTACCGCGGTTCAAAGTGCGTTGCTGGGGATAGGCTGTGGACAATTGTCAACGCTATCTTTCAAAGTCGGGGATAAGCGGATTGCCGTCCCGTAGGACCCGCGGCTAACGTTGGATGCGTCCCGAAGGGGCAGTCAACGGTGCCGTCGAGTCACATCAACGGCCCGAGGGCGGTCACTTCGGGACCTTGCTTGCCTACGCCCCGGAGGACGGCGGGAAGGTCCCGAACTGGCGGTCGCCGGCGTCGCCCAGGCCCGGCATGATGTAGCCCCGCTCATTCAGCTGGCGGTCGACCGCCCCCACGTGGATCTCGACGTCGGGGTGCGCATTGTTCAGCGTCGCAATCCCCTCCGGCGCCGCAATCAGCGAGACCTGCTTGATGCGCGCCGCACCCCAGGCCTTGAGGATGTCAACCGTCGCGGCGCTCGAGCCGCCGGTGGCCAGCATCGGATCCAGGATGAGGCAGACCTGGACGGTGGCCGCATCGGGCAGCTTGTTGTAGTACTCGACCGGCTTGAGAGTCCGCTCGTCACGGTACAGGCCGATGTGCCAGACCTCGGCCATGGGCATCAGGTCCAGCATGGCCTCCACCATCCCCAGGCCCGCACGCAATACCGGGACCAGGCCGACCTTGGTTTTCAGTCGCGCCCCGTTCATCGGCTCCAGCGGCGTCTCCAGCCGATACGGCTCGGTGGTCAGGTCGGCCATGGCCTCGTAGCCCAGCAGCCACGACAGCTCGCGGACCAGCTCGCGGAACACCTTGGGTTCGGTGTTCCGCTCCCGCAGGAGCGACAGCTTGTGGGCAACCAGCGGGTGGGTAGAGGCGTGCACGGTGGCGGGCAGGGGCTCGGGCATCGGCGGCGATTCTAGCCCCGCCGGAAGTACGGCCGGGGTTGTGGCCGACGGACTACCGGACAGCGCGTGAGGCTGATACGCTATTCATCCACACGAATCGCGTGCGTGCGCCTCGCGTGCCCGCCCGCCCGCACCGAGAGGATGTGCACATGGTCTTTGGGAAACGTGACCCACGGGACGCGCCGCAGGAAGAGTTGATCGGATCGCTGTACTCAGACGCTCCGGGCGAGCCGTCGACGGGCTCGCCGGCCGACGCACGTCGGGATGCGAGCGAGGGCATCCTCGATTCCCATGCGCGCTTCAACGGCAAGTTCGTCAGCGACCGTGACCTGCGCATCGACGGAGAGGCGCAGGGAGAGATCGAGTGCCAGGGGACCCTGGTCCTCAGCCCCCAGGCCCGAGTTCGCGCCAGCATCAAGGCCCACAACGTCGTCGTCAATGGAGACTATGAGGGCAACGTGGACTCCGGTGGCCGCTTCGAGATCGGCTCCACCGGGCGGGTCAAGGGCGAGATCAAGACCCAGGTCCTGGTCATCAAGGAAGGCGCCTTCTTCGAAGGCTCGGTGATCATGGCCCGCAAGACGCCGGCCGAGGGTGCGGGTGCCGGCGCGGGCGCAGCCGCCGAAGGTGGGTCCGCATCGGCCAAGTCGGGGAGCGGCGGGGCAGCCTCATCGGCCTCCGCCGGCTCCGCAAAGCTCAGCGAATCAGCTGATGCCGACGCCCTGTTCTCCAAGGAGATCATTGGCGAACCGGCCCGAGCCGGCGCCGGCAGCGCCCGGCAGCCCACCGGTCCCGGCGACGCCGACCGGTAGCCCCGCACTCGCCGTCGAGGTCACTCGCGGAGACCGGGTCGAGTCCCGGCATCGCGGGTCGGTTGCCGTCGTCAACGCGGACGGCAGGCGCGTCGCCCATCTGGGCGACCCGGACGAGCCGACCTTCCTCCGCTCCTCGGCCAAGCCTTTCCAGTTGGCGCCGTTCGTCGCGTCCGGGCGCTTCGACGCCTACAACTTCCCGGATCCGGTCCAGACCCTGGCCGTGATGGCCGCCAGCCACGCCGGCGAGGACCGCCACGTGCGCCTGGTCCAGGGCGCGCTACGCGCGGGCGGGCTGAGCCGATCCGCCCTCCTATGCGGCACCCACACTCCGTTCGACGCGGAGACCGCCCAGCGCCTGGCCCGTGACGGCGAACCGCCGAACGAGCTGCGCCATAACTGTTCCGGCAAGCACGCCGCCATGGTCCTGCATGCCAAGGCCGCCGGCTGGGACGTGGATACCTACTGGCAGCCCGATCACCCGGTCCAGCAGCTGGCCCTGGAGACGGTGGCAGCGGTGTCGGGCGTCCCGGCCCGCCGAATCGGGACCGCGACCGATGGCTGCGGCGTGGTCAGCTTCGCCCTGCCCCTGCACGCCATCGCGCGCGCCTACGCGCGCCTGGCCGATCCGACCGGCCTGACCGATGCACCCCTGCGCGATGCGCTGACCCGCATCCGCGACGCCATGCTGGCCCATCCCGAGTTGGTGTCCGGGGAACGTCGGCAATTCGACACCGACCTGATGCGGGCCGCGGCCGGGCGGCTGGTGGCCAAGGGCGGCGCCGAGGGGTTGCGTTGCGTGGGCGTGCTGCCGGGCGGGATGGGCGCCGATGCCCCCGCGGCCGGCGTGGCGGTCAAGATCGAGGACGGCGACGCGGCCCGTCGCGCAGGCGCCGCCGCCACCTGCGAGACGCTGCGCCAGGTCGGCTTCCTGGGGGAAGTGGAGCTGTCCCAACTGGCCGCCTATGCCGCCCCGCCGATCCATGACCTGCCCCGTGGCGAGGTCGTCGGGGAGGTGCGGGCCGCCTTCACCCTGGCCCGCTGAGGTTCACGCCGCTTCAAGCCAGCCAGCCGCGAACCACGTCGGCGAGCCGGATGAAGACCGGGGCAAGCAGAAGGGCCGGCAGGAAGTTGGCCAGCCGCACCGTCTTGAGGCCGAGCAGGTGGAGCGCGACCCCGAGCAGGATGATGCCGCCGGTGGCGGTGGTGATCAGGATCGTGGCGTCGTCGAGGAAGGGCTCCAACAGGAAGGCGGTGGCGGCGATCGTGCCCTGTACCACGAGCACGGTGAGTGCGGATAGGCCGACACCCCAGCCCAGGACCGCAGCAAAGGCAATGGATGCCACACCGTCGAGCAGCGACTTGATGGCCAGCAGCTCGGTGTCGCCGGTGAGCCCGTTCTGGAGCGAGCCCAGGATCGTGAGCGGGCCGACGCAGAAGACCAGCGACGCCGTCACGAACCCCTCCGCCACGCGGGCGCCGGAGCCGCTCCCCGAGGTCTCCGCACGGCCGAATCGCCGCTGGAACCACGCGCCGAGCGCCTCGAGCCCATCATGCAACCGCAGCAGCTCACCCAACGCCACGCCCACCAGGATGGCCGCCAGGACGGCGAGGTCGTCCCCCGGCTGGGCGGCTGGATCGGTGAACAGGCGCAGCCCAAGCGAGACCGATATCAGAACCACGAAGAACGCCAGCCCGGTGACCAGGCTCTCCTGCATCCGGGCCGGCATCCGGCTCCCCACCAGCAGTCCCAGGCCCGTCCCCAGCAGGACGGTGATGACGTTCAGGATGGTGCCGGTCAGGAACACGGTCGTATTGTGGATGGGTGGGTGATGAGCGGACGTGACCTCACCGCGCTGGGCGTTGCGCTGGCCGTCGCGCTGCTCATCAGCGCCGCGTGCACCGTGACCGCCGAGCCGACCCCGTCGTCGATGGGCGCGCGCTACGTCGCGCTTGGGGACTCCTACACCACCGGCACGGCAGTCTCCTCCATCGACAGCTGGCCCAGCCAGCTGGTGGCCCGCCTGGACGGCCGCCTCGAGTTGGTCGCCAACCTGGGCGTCAACGGCTACAGCACCGATGACCTGATCGCCGCCGAGCTGCCAGCCGTCGGCGACCTTGATCCGGAGTTCGTGACCGTCCAGATCGGCGTCAACGACGTGGTGCGCGGTGTTCCCCAAGCGACCTACGCGGCAAACATCGAGCTCATCCTGGATGCGCTGCTCGAGCGGCTGGCGCCCATGGGCATCCTGGCCGTGGCGACGCCGGATTACACCCTGACGCCAGCGGGCTCTTCGTTTGGCAACCCAGCCCAGCAGAGCGCGGAGATCGCCCGCTTCAACGAGGTGCTCCGCGTGGCGGCCGAGGCGCGGGGCATCGCCTTCGTGCCGGACATCTACGAGATCTCCCGCCAGGTCGTGTCGGATCCCTCGCTCGTGGCTTCCGACGGGCTCCACCCCAGCGGTGCCCAGTACGCCCTGTGGGTCGATGCCATCCTGCCGGTGGCCGAGGCGCTGATCGGCGGCGAGTGAGCGGTACCATCGCGGAGCTCATGAGCGCCCAAAGCAGCACCAACCCTGACGAGCGGCCGATCCGGGTCCGGATGGCGCCCAGCCCCACCGGGCCGCTGCACATCGGCACCGCGCGGACCAGCCTGTACAACTACCTATTCGCGCGCGCGACCAGCGGGACCTACGTGCTCCGGATCGAGGACACCGACCTCGCCCGCAGCACCCCCGAATTCGAGCACGACATCCTCGACAACCTCCACTGGCTCGGGATCACCTGGGACGAGGGTCCCCAGGCGGCAGGCGGCGAGGACATCGGTCCATTCGGACCCTACCGTCAGAGCCTGCGCATGGACCGATACGCCCGCGAGGCGGATCGGCTCCTCCAGAGCGCGGCCGCCTACCACTGCTGGTGCACGCCCGAGGAGCTGGACGCCGTCCGGCGCGAGCAGGAGGCCCACCGGGAACCCCCCCGCTACAACGGGCGCTGCCTCCGGCTGACCGATGCTGATCGGGCCGCCTTCGAGGCCGAGGGGCGCCGTCCGGCCGTTCGGTTCAAGGTTCCCCCGGAGACGATCCGCTTCGACGACCTGATCCGGGGTGAGGTGGAGTTCGACAACGGGCTGCTGGGGGACTTTGTGATCGTGCGCGCAAACGGTGTGCCGGTCTACCACTTCACGGTGGTCGTCGACGACGAGCAGATGGAGATCAGCCACGTCATCCGGGGCGAGGACCACCTCTCCAACACTCCAAGGCACATCGCCCTCATCCAGGCACTCGACTACACCGTGCCCCGATTCGGCCATATGCCGCTCATCCTCAACCCGGATCGGTCCAAGATGAGCAAGCGGCTGCTGCAGACCGCGATCGGCGCTTATCGGGAGCAGGGTTACCTGCCGGAGGCCATCGTCAACTTCCTCGCCTTCCTGGGCTGGTCGCCGGGGACCGAGGAGGAGATCTTCAGCCTGGACGAGCTGGCCGCACGGTTCGAGATCGGTGAGGTCCACAAGGCCGGCGCCGTTTTCGACGAGAGCCGGCTCGACCACCTCAACGGGGTCTACATCCGCTCCCTGAACGATGCCGACCTCGCGTTGCGTCTGCGCCCGCTGCTGGCGGAGGCGATCTCGGATGCCACGCTGGCGGGCCTGGTGCCGCTGGTGCGGGAGCGCATGGTGCGCCTGACCGATGCCGTCGAGCTGACCGGATTTCTGGCCGAGCCCGACGATGTCGTGGCTGGCTGGTGGGACGTGGATGACCTTCTGCCCAAGGGACGTGACCTCGCGGAAGTGGCCGGCGCTCTCGGAGTCGCGCGGGATGAGTTAGCCGCCTGCGGGGACTGGTCGGCCGAGGAGCTGGAGGCCGCGGCGCGGGGCGCCGCTGGCGAACTGGGTTGGAAGCCAGGCGACTTCTTCCGCCCCCTCCGGCTGGCGGTAACGGGGAAGGCCGTCTCGCCGCCCCTCTTCGGCTCCATGGTCCTGCTGGGCCGCGAACGGACGCTCGCCCGCCTGGACGCGGCGCTGGAGCGGCTGCGAGCCGCCGCCCCGGCGTGACGACCATGCTCGTCTGCCCGTCCTGCGGGACGGAGGCAGCCGCCGGGTCGCGCTTCTGCGCCTTGTGCGGGACGCCGCTGGCGGGCGTGGCCGCTCCCGAGGTCGAGGCGGCGCGCGAGGTTCGCAAGACGGTGACCGTCCTGTTCTGCGACGCGACCTCCTCGACCCTGCTGGGGGAGCGGATCGATCCCGAGTCCATGCGCAACCTGATGACCCGCTACTTCGATGCCATGCGGGAAGTGATCGAATTCCACGGGGGCGTGCTCGAGAAGTTCATTGGCGATGCGGTCATGGCGGTGTTCGGAGTTCCGATCGTTCACGAGGACGACGCGCTGCGAGCGGTTCGCGCCGCGATTGGCATCCGGGATCGGCTCGCTGCGCTCGACGACCAGATCCATGCCGAGCGCGGCGCCACCGTCGAGTGGCGAATGGGGATCAACAGCGGCGAGGTGGTCGCCGGTGACAGCGCGGCCGGCCATCGGATCGTGACCGGCGATGCGGTGAACGTTGCGGCCCGACTCGAGGCCGCCGCCGCGCCCGGCGAGATCCTGATCGGAGCCGACACTCAGCGCCTGGTGCGCGACTCGGTCACGACCGAGGCTATCGACCCGTTGACCGTGAAGGGGAAGGCGGAGCCGGTGCTCGCGTCCCGCCTCGTGGCGGTGAGCGATCAGACCGGCCGTCACGTTCGACCCCTGGAGGCTCCCCTGGTCGGCCGTCAGCGGCCGCTTCTGGCACTCAACCAGGCGTTCCGCGAGGTGGTCGAGGAGCGCGTCTGCCATCTGTTCACGATTCTGGGGGTGGCGGGCGTGGGCAAATCCCGGCTCGTCGACGAATTCCTGGCCACGTTGGGGGACGAGGCGACCGTGGCGCACGGGCGCTGCCTGTCGTATGGCCACGGGATCACCTATCGCCCCGTGGCGGAGGCCGTCCGGAGCGCCGCCGGTCTGACTGAAGCCGATCCCGCAGATCGGGCGCAGAGCGCGATCGCGGATGCCTTGGCCGCCGAGCCGGACGTGGATCGCACGGCGGCAATCGTCGGCGGCCTGATCGGTCTGGAGACGGGAGTTTCCGCTCCGGAGGAGGCATTCGCGGCAGTCCGGATCTTCTTCGAGGCTCTGGCTCGAAAGAAGCCGCTGGTGCTCGTCTTCGACGATATCCATTGGGGAGAGCCAACGTTCCTGGATCTGATCGAGCACCTCGCCGACTGGACCCGCGACGCGCCGATCCTGCTGATATGCATGGCGCGCTCGGAGCTGCTGGAGTCACGTCCCGCGTGGGGCGGCGGGAAGCGATGGGCAACCACCATTCAGCTCGAGCCGTTGACAGGGGACGAGAGCGAGGAGCTGGTTGCCAGCCTGCTGGGTCGGGCCGAGCTGCCGCCTGCGCTCGGCTCCCGGATCGCGCAGGCCGCCGAGGGCAATCCGCTGTTCGTGGAAGAGCTGCTTGGCATGCTCATCGACGACGGCTTCCTGGTGCGTGACCACGACAACTGGACCTCAACCGGAGACCCGAGTCGGCTGAAGGTGCCG
>DASWJA010000076.1:0-2383 GCA_036397375.1 Candidatus Limnocylindria bacterium | reverse complement strand
CTTCGCGGCAGTCGCGGTTGGGATGGGCGCCCCATGGCCCGATTCTCCGTGGCCGCCATGGCCCTTCACCCTTATCGCGCTCGCCGTCCTGGGCCTGGCGCTGGCGGTGGCCTGGGTCCGGCCCGTGCGCCTGTCCGGCTCCGAGCTGTGGGCTGTCGCGTCGACCGGGGTGGTGGTTGGCGCTATCGGTCTGTCCTTCGTCCTCGCCTTCCAGGCCCTCGACTGTGGCGCCTCGCCGTGCCGTCAGCCAGGGGGCATCGTCGAGCTGGGCTTCGGGATCCTGTTCCGCGGCCTCGAGGCCCGGTGGCCGGCCGTCGTGGCCCTCGGCATCGCGGCGTTCCTGCTCCTCGCCCGCAGCACCCGCAGCCTGCTGCGACCGGCGAGCGACGCCCGCTGGTTCAACCCGGCCGAGATGGCCGGCTTCGCGTGGCCGTGGATCTTCGTGTGCCTCCTGATCGTTCCGCTTGCGACGTACGTCGCCACCTACGTCCCCTGGCTGGACGTGGGCCACTCGTTCGCGATCCCGAACAGCGGCCCCGGCTACGCCTGGTCAATGGATGAGCTCCACGCCCAGATGTTCGGCTACCACTACGGCCTGCAAGCGGGACACGCCGCCTCGTCGCCGTGGTGGAGCTGGCCGCTGGACCTCAAGCCGGTCTGGTTCCACAGCCATTCATTCGACCTGCTCCGCGTCGCGGTGACCTACAACGGCGGGAACCCGGTCCTGTTCTGGGCCAGCGTGCCGGCCATCGGAGTGGCCCTCCTGCTCGCCTGGCGGCGGCGCTCGTGGGCACTTCTGCTGGTGGCGATTGCCTTCGCGTTCCAGTACCTGCCGTGGGCGCGGATCGAGCGGGTGACCTTCCAGTACCACTACCTGACCGCGGTGCTGTTCGCGTTCGTGGCGGTCGCCTACGTCCTGGACGAGGTGCTGCGCGATCGATCGTTGCGCGACTACGGGGTTGCGTTCCTGATCGCGGTGGGCGTGACGGGGCTGATGATCTACCCGCTCAACTCGGCGCTGGCCATGCCCGACTGGTACGTCAACGCCGCCCGCGCGTTGCCGCCGTGGAACTACGCGTTCCAGTTCCCGGGACCGCCCCAGGGTGAGCGGCCGCCCCTGATCAGCACCGATCTCTTCGTCCTGGCGCTGGCCACGGTCGTGTCGTTGGCGGCGGCGTCATTCGCGTCGTTCGGGCGCGACGTGCTGGCCGGCCGGATTCGCGAGCGGTCGGGCTCGTCAGCCGCTTCGGCGGAGGGCGGTAGCCAGGACCAGGACCCCGATGACGACCAGGCCGATGGGCCAGACGAGGTCCCAGTTCAGCCAGGGTAGGAACTCGGCGGCCAGGAACCAGGCGCCGATCACGATCAGGATTGCACCCAGGATCACGCGACCGCCTGGCCCGCCTGCCGCGCTGGCAGCCGGAGGCCACATTGCGGGAGCAGTGCCAGGGGCCGCTGCCGCGGGTGTTTCATCTCCTGCTTCCCCCGATAGCGGCGCGGCCGTGGCCGCCGCGGCTGCCCCTGTCGGGTATGGCTCCTCGGGGACGACCGCCCACATGACCAGGTAGACGACGAAGAACACGCCGCCCGAGAAGAAGGCGAGCAGCAGCCACAGGACCCGAGCGATCGAGGGGTCGATGTCGAAGAAGGTGGCGGTTCCCGCCGCCACGCCGCCAATGCGACGATCGACTACCGATCGGTACAGACGACGGTTCATGAGCAGCCTCCCTCTGGATTGAGCGTGAACGCGGCCGCGTTGCCGCTGAACACGATGTCGATCCGGGTGTCCGCGGATGCGTAACCCGGCGTGCGCCACACGTCTCCATCCTCGGTCAATCCCTCTTCGTCGAGGTTGTGACCCACAGCGACGTCACCTCCGATGGTGACCTGCAGGCCGATTTCGTCAGGCACGCAGACGTGGAACTCGCCCGCATTCGCGCTGAGCCGGACCGATCTGACCGCGGTCTGATCGGAGAACTGGAGGCCGGCCGATCCCGCGTTCAGTGACGCCTCCAGCGAGTCCACTTCCGCGTCCGAAAGGTCGACCGTAAAGGCCGCCGCGTTCCCCTCCACCTGGATCGCGCCCCAGTGGCCCCCGGCCAGATCCAGGGTCGCGTCGCCGGCGTTGAGCGAGGCCGAAATGGTCGTGCCGTCATCCTCGGGGAGCGTCACCGCCACGTGACGGCGTCCTCCCAGCGACACCGCGTCGCCGGAACGGATCACGAGGTTGCGCTCGGCCGAGGCCAGCTCGAGATCCGAGGCAGACTCCTCGTCGGCCTCGACGATCCACTCCGGGGCGTCTCCGCCGCTCACCTCGAGCGTGACGCAGTTGAGATCGAGCTCGACGTCGCCGCTGTTCCCCGCGAAGGAGCCGTCTTCGAAG
>DASWJA010000075.1:0-26294 GCA_036397375.1 Candidatus Limnocylindria bacterium | reverse complement strand
GACCGGCCTGTCGAGCGCTCGTCAGGCCCCGAGCGCCTCGAGCAGGCGGCCCGCGCTTCGTCCATCCAGCTGGCGGACTCGCCCCACGCGGTTGGCCCACCACGGGGCGTTGTCGATGGTCACGACCTCGGTGACCGGGTCGCTGGTCAGCTCGATTCGGCTGTGTCGATCCGGGAAGGCGATGGCAGCCTCGATCGGCAGTCGGGTGCCGAGGGCGTCCGTCATCCAGCGCCCGACCTGGTCCACGATCCGTCGCCCGTCGCGAGTCGGATCGGTTCGGCACGGCACCCACCCCCGTCGCCCCCGAGCGTCGTATTCCCACGCCCGGCCGCGCTGGCGGAAATGGCCGTTCCAATGGCGGACGAGCAGCGCCCGCACGCCGCCGGGCCCGATGAGCAGTCCGTGCAGGCCGCGATCGACACCGGGGATCCGCGGCGACAGGACGAGCACGTACGAGTCGTCCAGGACGGGCGCCAGCAGCTTTTCGAGGGCCCGCCCCTCGGCCTCGGCCGTCTGGTCCCGCCGGGCCCGCAGCCATTCGAATCGGCGCGGCGGATGCTCCGGCGTCAGGACCTGCATCCGTTCAGCTTCCCACGCGTGAGCGGCGCCGGAGCGCTGGTAGAGTCGTCCCGTGCCGATGCGCGTCCTGGCCACGTTCACCGCCCCCGCGTCCTCGCTGCGGGCCGACGCGGAGACCGGGTCCGGCTTCACCATCACGGTCGACAGCGCGGATGCCGCGACCCCAGCCGGGGCTTCCCCACGCGAGGCGGTGCTGGTGGGCCTGGCCGGCTGCACCGGGATGGACGTGGCGGCCATCCTGGCCAAGAAGCGCCAGGCGCCCAGTAGCTACCAGGTTGCGGTGGAGGCCGAAACGGCTGCTCGTCCGCCGCGGGTCTTCACTCGGATCGTGATCGAGCACCAGCTCAGCGGGGTGGTGGAGCCCGAGGCGCTGCACCGGGCCATCGAGCTGTCGGCCACCCGCTACTGCCCGGTCAGCGCCATGCTGAGCCGGTCGGTGACGCTGGAGCATCGGTATCGGCTGCGTCAAGCCGGGCGGCCGGATCGGGAAGCGCTTGTGGTCATCACCGGGCCCGATCGGTCGAGTGGATAGGTCGTCGGCCGTTGTGTCACGCGGGGGAGTCTCGGATGGGGCGCCCGAATCGGCAATGCCGCTGAACGGGCACCCCAGTAGTACTGGCGCACCGGCCGCCGTCTCCTGAGCGGTTGGCGGAGGGGTGTAACCTAACCCACCCTATGGCCCGCGCGATGTGGCGGGGGGCGATCCAGTTCGGACTGGTCACCATCCCCGTCAAGCTCTACCTAGCCACCGAGTCGACCGGAATCGGGTTCAACATGCTGCACGCCAGCTGCCTGAACCGGATCCAGATGAAGATCTATTGCCCGCATCACGACGAGGTCGTGCCCCGCTCCGAGACGGTCCGCGGCTATGAATGGAGCAAGGGTCGCTACGTGGTGGTCACCGACGACGACCTGGAAGCCGTGCCGCTGAAGACCATCCGGGCCATCGAGATCGCCATGTTCGTGGACGCCCAGAAGGAAGAGCACGGAGCGCAGTTCGTGAAGAGCGCGTACTACCTCGAGCCCGATCCGGTGGGCAAGAAGGCGTTCTTCCTCCTTCGCGAGGTGCTGGCCGATACCGGCAAGAGCGCCATCTGCAAGGTGGTCATGAAGGACCGCGAGCAGCTGGCCGCCATCAACCCGTATGCCGACACCATGTTGCTGACCACCCTCCACTGGCCCGATGAAATCCGCTCCGTCGAAGAGCTGGCGGTGGACAGGAGCGGTATCGAGATCAAGGCCTCCGAGCGCAAGATGGCCGAGCAGCTCATCGCGTCGATGACCGGCGAGTTCAAGGCCGAGGAGTTCCAGGACGACTATCGCCAGGCGCTGATGGGCGTCATCGAGTCCAAGGTGGCCGGCGAGGAGCCGACGCCGATGGCCAAGGCCGAGCCGACCCGGATCGGAGACCTGATGGCCGCGCTGGAGGCCAGCGTGTCCGCGGCTCGGGAGGCGCGCCGTGATGCGGCCACGGGCGCGTCGGCGGACGAGAGGAAGGCTGCCGCGGAGAAGGCGCCACCTAAGACCGCGGCGCGCAAGACGGGCGACACCAAGTCCAGCCGGGCGAAGAAGGCCGCCGAGGCCGACGAGACCCAGACCCGGCGGCGCAAGACCGCCTGATCGCCGGGGTGCCGGTCGAGCAGCTGCCCCTCCCCGGTGAGCCGGCGCCGGAGCCCTCGCCACTCCGCCTACCCGGACGACTCCCGCTCATGCAGCCGACCGCGACCGACCACCCATTCGACGACTCGGAGTACCTCTTCGAGCCATGGTGGCCCGGCACCCGGGCCCTGGCATTCGCCGAGCGAGGCAAGGTTCGGCTCCAGGTCGCGGGCCTGGCCGATGCCGACGCCGCGTTCCACGAGATCGGGGACCTTCCCGCCCAGCTGGCCGAAGACGGAGTGGTGCTGGACGGGACGCTCCTCGTACTGGACGCGGAGGGCCGGCCGGACGCCGAGCTGCTCCGGGATCGACTTCGCGGCAGCCGGCCCCGGGCCGGGCGCGCGGCCTACGTCGCGAGCGACCTGCTTTGGGCTGGCGGAGAACCAGTGACGCGCCGCGCGTTCCGGATTCGTCGAGAATGGCTGGAGGCGATTCTGGCTCCCGGCGACCGGGTCACCGTCGGGCGCGGCTATATCCGCGACGGGACGTTGCTGGCGGAAGCCCTTGCCCGGCTCGGCATCGACGGCATGTCGGCTCGCCGCCTTTCGGCTCGACATCGGTCGGGGCCGGCCGGCGATGCCTGGATCCGCGCACCGATTGTCGCCGCTGAGCCGCGCCCCCGCCCGACCCTGGCATTGATCCTTCGTCTCGGCCTGGACGACCCTCAGGCGTAGCGCTCGGTCGCGCCCCGGACTGCTCCGGCCACCGCCTCGCGCAGCTCCGGCGGGGCCAGCACCTCGACCTGGTCGCCCCAGGACAGGACCCAGGGCCGGATCTCGACGATGCCAGCCACCCGGACGGTCAGCTCGACCCCGCCGTCGGGGAGGTCGGTGAGGACCTGCGAGCGATGCCAGATGGTCTCCCGGACCCGGCGCGCCACCCCGGCATCGAAGCGGAGCCGAACGTCGACCGGTGGGGTGGTGTCCGAGGACCAGATGCCCCACGAGTGGGCCAGGAACTGGTCCGGGTCGAACGCGTCAGGGATCTCGTAACGGTCCACGGTGAGGGTCGCCTGGCGGATGCGTTCCACCTTGTAGGTCCGCATCGCGTCAACGGTCTCGTCATGGCCGATGAGGTAGATGCTGCGTCCGGCGGCGAACGGCTCCAGCAGGTACGGCCGGAACCGCGTGTGGCGGGGCGGGCCGGTGCCCGAGTCGTACGTGATCTCCACCACCCGGCCCTCGGCCCAGCCGCGGGCCACGACGTTGAAGATGGCCGTGAACGGCTCGTTGAGGCGCTGCTCGCCGATGACCAGCATCGTGGCCGTCACGTGGCGCGCGATGGGCTGCGGGAGCTCGTTGGCGATCTTCATGAAGGCGCTGATGACGACCTGGTCCGACTCGTCGGACCAGCGCGCGATGAGCCGGGCGGCGAGGAACAGGACGATGGCCTCCGGCACGGTCAGGTGGAGGGGCGGCAGGAAGAAGCGGCGCTCGATCCCGTAGCGGCCCCGACCAGCCTGGAAGATGGGCATCGCCAGCTCGTCCTCGAGGGCGCGCAGGTCGCGGTACACGGTCCGCACGTTCATGCCCGTCAGGCGGGCGATCTCGGACACGGGCACACCCTGCTCGGTGCTGCCCCTGGCGTACAGGATCGAGGCCACCGCCAGCAGGCGCGCCAGCCGATCGCGCTTGCGGGCCTGGCCGGCCAGGTCGTCATCCATGGGTCTGGCCTGCCAGTCTAGGAGGCGCTGGGGCTGGGCGCCGGGCTCGTGGTCGGCGCGGGGCTGGGCGTCGGTGGTGGCTCACCGGGGAGGAGGGCGATCAGGGCCTGATTGACCTCATCGCTGACGCCGATCAGGAGGAACACGTACTCGTCCGCGGCCCAGGTGTAGACGTGGGTGCCGGGCAGGGTCGCGTCGTCCGAGGGCCGAACCCATACCCAGTGACCGGCGACGTCAGCCAGCCCCCAGGGTTCGCGCTGGAGGCCGGCGATGCCCACGTAGCGGCCGGCCGTGGCAAGGTAGGGCTCGAGGTCGGGCGTGGTCACCGCCGGTGCGTTCACCCGCATGGCATACAGGCTCAGCCGGGGTTCTCGGACGAAGGCGATGACCAGGGTCTGGAATCGGGCGCCAAGCTCGCCGTAGGCCGCCTGACCGATGTCGCCCGGCGTGATGGCGTAATCCGCGATCGGCGGCTGCTCAATGACCCACTCCCCGGCCTGGGCCGGGATGAGGGCCGACAGGCTGGGATCGGGTTCATTCGTGAAGCGGGGGGTGGGGACCGGGGTCGGGGACGGGGTGGGAGTCGTGGTCGGGCGCGGCGTGGGGCTGGGGGAGGGTGTGGGCGAGGGGGGGGTCACACAGGCGGCGGAGAGGGCGGCCACCAGGAGCGCCGTCGCCGCGGGGCGCAGCGGGACGCGGCGTTGATCACGCATGGGGCGCCGAGGATAGCACCCGGCCCGTCGTGGGCCGGACGAGGCTCAGGCGGCGGACGACTTCGCGCGGCGGGCGTCGCTGCGGCGGCGGCGCTGCTCTTCGGCGCTCCCGGGGTCGACCGGCTGAGCGGCCTTCCGGCTGCGGGCCTTCGGCGCTTCACCAGGCACGATTACCCGGTCGCCTCCCGCCTGCTTGCCGCCGTAGAGCGCGCCGTCAGCGGCCGCGATCAGCGCGTCCTTGCCGGCGCCGTGGTCCGGGAAGAGCGCCACGCCGATCGTGATCGTCACCGGCGCCGCGCCGCGTTCCAGGGAGACTGCGGCCACCAGGCGCCGCGCCCGCTCCGCGACCCGTTGGGCCTCGGGCAGGCCGACGCCCGACAGGATGATCGCGAACTCGTCGCCGCCATATCGGTACACCCGGTCATCGCTGCGGGTGGCGGAATACAGCGCCTCGCCGACGGCATGCAGGAGCGCGTCGCCGGCCGGATGGCCGAAGCGATCGTTGTAGGTCTTGAATCGGTCGAGGTCCATCATCAGCAGGCCAAGCTGGCCCTCACCGTACTGCCCGCTCTGCACCGCTTCGATGGCGGACGTCAGGTCGCGCTGGAAGGCCCCATGGTTGCCCAGCCCGGTAAGGGCATCGGTCAACGCCCGCAGGCTCATGGCGTGGTGCTCGTCCGCGTTCCGCAGGGCCACCGAGGCCTGCGCCGCGAACAGCTGCACGAGCTCGAAATCGGTCTCGCTGAAATAGACCTCCTCGCCGCCCACCCGGCCGACGTTCATGGCGCCGTTCACCTGGCCGTCGCTGATGAGGGGCACGACGACGAGCGCCTCGGCGTCGGGTGGCGTGCCGGGGATCTGCACCGCGCGGGGGTCGGCCAGCGCGTCGTTGGCCAGCACCGCCTCGGCGTGCTCGACCACCCAGCCCATCAGGCCCCGCCCGAACGGGATGATGTAACGGGCCACCTCCTCGGCGTGCTCCTCACGGGTGAGGACCGGGACCAGGACCTGCTTGACGTGGTCGGCGCGGTAGATGGACAGGTTGTCGTAGTGGACGACCGCCTTCAGCCCGTCGGCCACGACCTCGAGGATGTCCTCCTGCTCCAGGGTGCCCATGACGTGAGCGCTGACGTCGAGCAGCTGGCGCTGGGAATCCAGCTGGCGGGCGAGCTGGCTGGATTGCTCCTCCAGGCGCCGATAGCTGCGGGCGTTGACGAGGGCCTGGGCGGCGTAGCCGGCGAAGATCATCATCGTCTGCAGGTCATCGGTCGAGAACTGGTTGACGCCCAGCTTGGACAGGGCGATGACGCCCACCGAGCGGCCCTCGTACACCATCGGCACCACCAGCATCGACTCCTCGATTTCCTCGGTGCCCTCGATGGTGTGGCCCCGTTCGTCGTTCAAGGCATCGTTGCTCAGGATCGGCTGCGCGTTGGCCGCCACCCAGCCGGTGAACGATCCAGGACCGATGTCGACCCGCAGCGCCTCGCGGAAGTCCCCTTCCCCCAGCAGCCGGTCGGTGTACGCGATTGGCTCACACGTTCCGTGTTCCCAATCGACGGTGTAGATCCGGATGTCGTGGAAGGCTGCCAGGGCGCTGGCCTCGGCCACGATCGCATCGGCGATGGCCTGGACATCGGTCAGCCGGTTCAGCCGCGCGGACAGGTCGTGAATGGCTCGCATGCGCGCTGCCTGGTCGGCGGTCGAGCGGTACAGTCGCGCGTTGCTGATGGCCACCGCCGCCTGGTTCGCGAACGCCTGGGCCAGGGCCAGCTCGTCGTCGGGCCAATCGCGGTCCCGGGCGTGGTACAGGCCGATCACTCCCACCGCGCGGTCGTGGGTGACGAGCGGCACCAGGCACGCGGTCTTGATGCCCTCGTCGCGGTAGATCTCCTGCAGGACGCCGGTGGTGGGGTCAGTGTCAGCGTGACGGGCGACGAAGGTGCGCCGCTCTCGGACGGCCTGGGTCCCCAGCGATGCGCTGGTCAGGGTCAGCCGGCTGACCATGGCCTGGAAGGCGGGGCTGATGCCGCGCTCGGCGGCCAGCTCGAACGGATGCTCGCGCTCCTCGGTGATCATCCACAGGCCGACGCGGTCGGCGTCGAACAGGCCACGGGTGCGGTCGGCGATGTCGCTCAGGACGGCGCCCAGCTCGAGCTGGCCGGTCAGCTCTCGGGTCACGCCGGCCAGGGCGCGGGCTCGAGTCAGCTCGCGGCGGGCCCGGGCGATCGCCCGCGCGTGGCGCAACGCAACACTGGTCGTGGCGGCTACCGCGGTCATGAATCGACGTCGGCTGCGAAGGAACGCCCCTTTCAGGTCGTCCGCCACCAGGAGCACGCCGATGCGCTCCTGGCCGATGGTCAACGGCAGGCGGAGACTGCCGTCGGGCCCAAAGTCCTCCGCGTCGGATGGCCACGCCAAGGTGGGCGGAGGCGGGGCGCTGTGACCAGCATGCGTCTCGAGGACCAGGCGGTCGTCGCGGACGAGGTACACCGCCACCCGCGCGATGGCCTCCACGGTCCGCAGCGATTCGACCGCGACCCGACAGACGGCGGCCACGCTCCCGGCCTCGACGGTTCCCTGCGCGATCCGGGTGAGCACCGCCGCCTCCGCGTCGGCATCCGTGCTATGGGCGGAAGGCGTGGGCGCCCCGTCGGAACTGGGCGACTGCCCGGTGCCCTCGGCGAGCAGCCGTTCCACGTCGGCGCGGCGGTAGCGCCGGTCACCACGCGGGTTGATGCGCCAGGCGGCCAGCCGGCCGCTCTCGGTCCAGGCGCGGACGGTGTTCGGGTGCACTCCGAGCAGGGCGGCCGCCTGCGCCACGCTGATCAGCGCGTCGGGCCGCGGTGCGCGGGCGGAGGCTGAAGCCACGAGATCCCCGTTATCGCGTCGCCCGAACCCCGAATGGAGGATCTGGTAGGCGGCGTGTGGCCCATGCTAGAAACGAGGGGTCTGCGGCTCCATGCCCCGTTCGTACCTCCCCCGGTACCGATCGGCTATCCGGCGGCGTCCGTTTGCCGGCCGCGCCGCTCACCCTGGTAGGACCAACAGCACACCGATCAGCCCAGCCGCCGCGACGACCGCGCCAGCCAGGCCCACGGCGAAGCCGGCCAGCATTCGGGTCCGGCGGGGACCGGCCAGGAGGCGCATCGCCGTGTCCAGCTCGACGTTGGCCGCCAGGAACCCGCCGGGCGGCGGTTCGAGCCGCAGTCGACCGTGCTCGTCTCGGCGCGGGATGGCCAGCACGATGAGCTGGTCCACCAGGCTCACCTGACGGGTCGTCGCCCGCGCCCGGGGGAGAGGCCCCAGCTCGCCCGCGACACGGTCGATGGCCGGCCTGTATGTGTCACCGAGCTCGGCGGGCGAGCCCTCCCAGACCCGCGGAATGCCGATCAGCGGTTCGGCCAACAGGGCCAGATCAAGGGGGACCGACGACGACCGTTCCCACAGGTCGATGGGTCGCGCCTCCCGCAGGCGCTCGATGACGCGCCATCGGCCGTCGGGCATCTGTACCTCCACGTCGCGGTGGAGCGCGGCGAGGCGGTCTCCGTCGGGTGTCACGAGGGGGTTGGCGCATCGCACGCGGCCTTGGACCCGGACCGCGCCGGGCGGCAGCCGGTCGCGGGCGGCCAGGTCCTGGAGCGCAGGCAGCGGCGCGCCGCGGGCGCCGGCCAGGCGTCGCCCGACTCGGGTGTCGGCTCCACTGGAACGGATGAGTGCGGCCCCCAACCCCGCGCCCAGCAGCCCGATGGCCACGGCCAGGGTAGGCAGGGCGACCTCGCTCACGTGTCGACCGCGATATCGACCACCCGCGCACCGCTGGCCCGGCGCAGGTCCTCGGGGGCGACCGAGAACACCGCGTCTGGCCGCCCGGCCGCCGCCCAGACCTCGGCATGGTCCAACAGGCGGCGGTCCATCAGGATGGGCAAGGGTCGGGCATGACCGATGGGTGGGACTCCGCCGATGACAAAGCCGGTGGCGTCCCGCACCGCATCGCCATCCGCCCGATCGACCCGCTGGGCTCCCAGGATGGCCGCCAATCGCCCCGGGTCGAGCCGATCGTCTCCCGAAATCAGCGCGAGCACTGGTCCGCCGTCGGCAACGAAGACGAGCGACTTGACGATCTGGGCCACCTCGCAGCCCACGGCCCGGGCGGCATCCTCGGCCGTGCGCGTCCCCTCCGGGAAGCGTTGAATCGAGATCTGCAGCCCGGCCGCCGCGGCGGCCGCGGCCACCCGGTCATCGGCTCCTGGCATGCGACCCATGGTACGGGGAGTGCTAGGCTGCGGGGCACAGGGACCACGACAGGGGAGCGCTTCGGCGCTGAGAGTGCGGATCCGGTCCGCAGACCCTCGAACCTGACCTGGGTCATGCCAGCGTAGGGAGTCGAATTTGTGAAGGCAGTCATCGTGGCGGATGGGGAGCACGCGCCAGCTGACCGGCACCAGCTGACCGATGCCGATCTGATCATCGCCGCCGACGGAGGCGCCGATTGGCTGGATGCCGTCCACGTTGCCCCGCATCGGCTGGTGGGTGACCTCGATTCGGCCGATCCGGCGGTGGTCGAACGATTGGGAGCCGCCCAGGTTCCCGTTGAGCGGCATCCCTCCGACAAGGACGCCTCAGACTTGGAGCTCAGCCTGGCGGCGGCGGCCCGAGCCGGGGCTGACGAGATCGTCGTGCTCGGCGCCTTGGGCGGCGTCCTCGACCACCTGCTCGCCAATGTGCTGCTGCTGGGCTCGGACGCCGCCGCAGACCGCGAGGTGCGGCTGGTGCACGGTGCGACGTCGGCCCGTCTGCTGTCCGGCCCCGCCCGCGTGGAGCTGCGCGGACCTCCTGGATCCCGCGTCAGCCTCCTTGCCGTCGGGCAGGCGGCGGTTGGCGTGACGACGCAGGGCCTGCGCTGGCCGCTGGTCGACGACCAACTGGAGGCAGGGTCGTCGCGCGGCCTGGCAAATGCCGTGGTAGCCGTCCCGGCTGAGGTCTCGCTGAGCGCCGGCCGTCTGCTCGTCATCGAAATCGTTGGTGGTGAAGGAGATCCGGCATGAGGTGGCGAACCGTCGATATCGTGGTGACCGCGGCGTTAGGTGTCGCGTTCGGCGTCATCTTCTGGGCCTGGGGCCTGGTCTTCAGCGCGATCGGAGCTGGCAGCTTCGCCCCGCCGCTGTACATCCTGTCCGGGGTTTGGCTGATCCCGGCGGTCCTGGCGGCGCTCATCGTGCGGCTGCCGGGCGCCGGCCTGCTGGCCGAGTTCATGGCCGCCGCGGTCTCCGCCGTTCTCGGGTCGGTGTGGGGGCTCGACGCGCTGGCGTCGGGGCTGATGCAGGGCGCCGGCGCCGAGCTCGTGTTCGCCCTCGGGCTGTACCGGCGCTGGACGCTGCCCGTCACGCTGCTGGCCGGCGCCGGCGCCGCCATCGGCGAATGGATCCATGACATGACGTTCTATTTCGTGGGAGTCGACTTCGCCATCCAGCTGACATACGGGGCCTGGATGCTGGTCAGCGGCGTGATCATCGCCGGGCTGGGGTCGTGGTACCTCCTGCGCCTTCTGCGACCGACCGGCGTGCTGGCCGCATTCCCGTCAGGGCGCAGCGGTCCGGAGCCCGCCAGCTGAACGCGAGCCAGGCCCCGCCGGCCCCGGCCATCGAGGCCAGCAGCTGGGGCTGGCGGCATGCTGGCCGGAGCACGTGGGCGGTTCGGCACCTCGACCTGGTCGTCCAGCCCGGGGAGCGGGTCCTGCTCCTGGGTCCGTCGGGATCGGGCAAGTCCACCCTCCTGGCGGGTCTGGCCGGCCTGTTCGACGAGCGCGGCGGCGGCGAGTCCGAAGGCCGATTGCGCGTGTTCGGGGAGGCTCCGGCCACCTCCCGGCCGCACTGTGGGCTGGTCCTCCAGGATCCCGAGTCCCAGCTGGTCATGAGCCGAGCCGGTGATGACGTCGCCTTCGGGCTCGAGAACCGGGGGGTCCCGACCAACGACATCTGGCCGCGGGTTCGGGCCGCGCTGGATGCGGTGGGCTGGGCGTATGGGCCAAACCGGCCCACCGACCAGCTGTCCGGCGGGGAGCAGCAGCGCCTGGCGCTGGCCGGTGCGCTGGCCCTCGAGCCCGACCTGCTCCTCCTCGACGAACCGACCGCCAACCTCGACCCCGAAGGAGCGGGCCTGATCCGTGATGCCCTGGCTCGCGTGCTGGACCACCGCGTAACCACTCTCATCCTGGTCGAGCACCGCGTGGCGGAGTGGCTCCCCCTGGTGACCCGGGTGGTGGTCCTGGCGGCGGGTGGAGGCATCCTGCTGGACGGGCCGCCGTCCGGGGTGTTCGTCGGGCACGATGAGCTCTTCGCCCGACACGGGATCTGGGCGCCCGACCACCGCGGGCAACGCCCGGAGCGACCGCTGTTGGCGCCGCAGGCCGAGTCGCTGATCGTGACCGAGCAGCTGTCCGCCCAGCCGCCGCTGGCCGACCGACCGCTGTTCGCACGCCTCGACCTGGTCGTGCGCTCTGCTGAGGCGCTGGCCATCGTGGGCCCCAATGGCTCGGGGAAATCCACGCTGGCACACCTCCTGGGCGGCCTTCACCGGCCGCAGGCCGGGCAGGTCAGCGCCAGCGAGGCCCTGGCTCCCGGGCATGCCGGCTCCGCCATCTGGCAGTGGCCCGCCCGTCGGCTGGTGACCCGCATCGGATCGGTGTTCCAGGATCCCGAGCACCAGTTCCTGACCGGCCGCGTGGCGGATGAGCTGGCGCTCGGACCCTTGCGCGCCGGACTGGCGGAGGCCGAGGCCCGCCGGCGGGCGTTGGAGCTCGCTGAGCGTCTCCACCTGGATGCGGTGTGGGAGGCGAACCCGTTCACCATCTCCGGCGGCGAACAGCGTCGCCTGTCGGTGGCCACCGCACTGGCCACGGCGCCCCGGGCCCTGATCCTCGACGAGCCGACCTTCGGCCAGGACCGGCGGACCTGGGACGAGATGCTCTCCCTGCTCGCCAGCTTGGCCGACAGCGGCCGGGGGGTCGTGCTTGCGACGCACGATCGGGCACTCGTCGAGGCGCTCGCCGATCGCACCCTCCACCTGCCGCTGGGCGCCTGACCGTTGCAGCCGCGCCGGCCCGCCATCGCCAATCCGACCGCGTTCCTCCCAGCGGCCAACGCCGTGGCCAAGCTGGGCGCCGCGCTGATCGTGATGCTGGTTGCGTTCCTCTCGCGCGACCTGGTCACGCCCGCGATCCTGTTGGGCGGGGTGGGACTGGCCGTGACTCTTACCGGGCTCCGCCCGGCTGACCTCGCCCGCCTGGTCGGTCCGCTGCTGGCCGCGGCCACCATCCTGGGCGTGCTGAACGCGCTGCTGGCCGGGACGCCGGTCGGCTCGTCACCGGGGGCGGTCGTCGACCGCGCGGCGATTGGGCTGGCTTTGGGGCTGCGGATTGCGGCCATCGCGCTGGCCGGCAGCCTGGCCCTGGCCACGATCGATCCGGCCGACCTGGCCGCCGGGCTCATCGGTCAGCTCCACGTCCCGGACCGGCTGGCCATCGGCGCCCTGGCGTCGCTGCGCCTGATCCCGATCCTGGGTGCCGAATTGCGGACCATCGGGCTGGCCCGGCGGGCGCGAGGGGTGGATGCGGGCCGCAATCCGGTGGCCGCCATGCGCCTGGCCCTGGGCGCGCTGGTGACGCTGCTGGTCTCGGCCATCCGACGCGCGACCCGGCTGGCGCTGGCCATGGATGCGCGCGGTTTCGACACCAGGACGGCTCGGACCATGGCCCGACCGCCGCGGACGCGCCGCGCCGACTGGCTGCTCCTTGCCGCGTCCGGCGCCCTGGGCGTGGCCGCGGTGGCCATCAGCATGGCCCTGGGGAGGTGGGCGTTCATCTTCGGCTGAACCGGGACAGGGTGGCATGATGCCCGCGCCATGGCCCGCGATGAGGAGCTGCGCATCACCGCCGGCCGGGTCAGCCTGAGCGCCACCCTGACCCTGCCCGACCCGCCAGCGGACAGGAGCCCCGGCGTGGGCGCCCGCCCGCCCGCCGTGCTCCTCCTCCCCAGCCTGCTGCCGCGGGACCGAGACGGCCGCCTGGATCGTCGGCGCCACCCCGGGTGGTTCCGGCCCGGCAGCCGCACCCAGATGGGCATCCTGGCGCGGGCGGCGGCTGCCCTCGCGGCGCGCGGGGTGGCGACGCTGCGCTACGACAAGCGCGGCTGCGGGCGGTCGGGTGGTCGTTGGGCGGAGGCCGGCCTGTTCACCCTGGTCGACGATGCCCGGGACGCGATCGGGGTCCTGCGCGGGCACCCCGAGGTCGACCCCACCCGGATCGGAATCCTGGGCCACGGGGAAGGCGCATGGCTGGCGTTGAGTGTGGCGGCGGCCGATCCCGCGATCGGCCCCCTGACCCTCGTCGGTGCCCCGGCGCGAGGCCTGCACGATGTCCTGCGTCGCGCCGTGGCCGAGCGCGCTCGACGTCGCCGGAGCCACCGCGCCGAGCCGGGACATCCATTCGTCGTCGCCCTGGACCGCGGCCTGGAGGAGCTGATCGAACGAACGGATCGGGGTGAGCCCGAGATGGTCCTCAGGCTGCCGGGTGGGCGGCGCGCGGTCATCGGCCTGCCTGCCTGGGAGCAGGCGATGCAGGTCTCGACCCGTGCCCTGGCCACACTCCAGCGCCGCTCGGTGACGATCGTCCAGGGCGGGGCGGATGCGTGGGTCGATCCCGACGAGTCCGCCCTGCTGGAGGCGGCTCTGCGCGATGTCGCGGCCCCAAGCCGGCTCCTCGTCCCGGGCGCTGGCCATGACCTGGACGAGGCTTCCGCCGACCTGTGGCGCGACCTGGCAGCCGACCTCGCCGCCCGTCTCCAGCCGCGCCGCCTGCCGACCGTCTTGCTGTCCATCGGCCTGCGCTAGGATGGCCGAGCCGTGACCTACCCCCAGCCGGGCGAGGCCGCCCCGTCCTTTGTCATGCATGCCGACGACGGCAGCATGGTGACGTCCGAAGGGCTGGCGGGCCGGCGCTACGTCCTGTACTTCTACCCCAAGGACGACACGCCCGGGTGCACGGCTCAGGCCTGCGCCCTGCGCGATGCCTGGGACGCCGCGGCGGCGCTGGGAGCCGAGATCCTCGGCGTGTCGCCAGACAGCGTGGCCAGCCACGCCAAGTTCCGCGACAAGTACGGTCTGCGGCATCGTCTGCTGTCCGACGAGGGGCACCGCGTGGCCGAGGCGTACGGGACCTGGGTGGAGAAGTCGTACCTGGGCCGAACCTACTTCGGCACCGAGCGCACGACCTTCGTCATCGGTCCGGATGGGCGCATCGAGCACGTCATGCCCCGGGTCAAGCCGGTCGAGCATTTCGGCCAGCTGGTCGAGGTCCTGGCGGGATGAGCAGCCGGGAGATGGCGGCCACGGTGGCGGTCGCCGTCATCGGCCTGGTCGTCATCGGCGCCGTCCTGGGCCTGGCCGCCCTGACATCGCCGGTGCCGTGATCTGGCTGGGGATCGGCGTCGCCGTCACCGCCTGGCTGATCGGGCTCCTGGTGGAGATCGGCCCCCTCGTCCACCTGCTGTTGCTGGCCGCGGCGGGCCTGCTGGTCCTCCAGGTCCGGCGCGACCGTGGCGACGCGGAGTCGTGATCGCGACACGCGACCTGTCATCGCGGTCGGCCACGATCGGGCGCGGCTGACCATGAAGCTGCTCCTGTTCGCGGACCTCCATCTCGACGCGCCGTTCGCGTGGGCTCGTCCCGCCACGGCCGCTCTGCGTCGACAGAACCGGCGTGCGACCCTGACCCGGATCCTGGAGCTGGCCGAGGCGGAGCGGGTCGACGCCATCCTGAGCGGGGGCGACCTGTTCGAGCACGACCGCATCTCGCCCGACACGATCGAGTTTCTGCGCGCCAGCTTCGGTGGGACCGACATCCCCATCTACCTCGCCCCCGGCAACCACGACTGGCTGTCCGAGGCCAGCCCATACGCGGTGACCGACTGGTCGCCGAACGTCAACCTGTTCACAGAGGACCGATTGACCCCGGCCGGCCTGGCCGATGGGCTCACCCTGTGGGGTGCCGCGCACCGGGCGCCGGCCAACACGGATGGGTTCTTCGCGACCTTCCGGCCGGACCGGGGTGGGATCCACCTGGCCCTGACGCACGCGTCCGAGCGCGGATTCCTGGCCCAGCAGGGGAGTGGCAAGCTGCCCCATGCGCCCTTCGATGCCGGTGAGCTTGAGGCGTCCGGCTTGGCCCACGCCTTCCTGGGCCACTTCCATGTCCCGCGCGACGCGGATCGGTACACCTACCCGGGCAACCCCGATCCGCTCGAATTCGGGGAAACCGGTGAGCGGGGCGCGGTCCTGGCCTCCGTGGGCGCAGACGGCTCGGTGGTGCGCGAGCGCCGTCTGGTGGCCACCTCGGTCGTCCATGACGTCGAGGTGTCGCTCGACGATGCGGCCCACGGCGACGACGTGCGGACTCGGGTCGAGGCGGCGCTTGCCCCCCTCGGCGGCTGCGTGCGGGTGACCCTGAGCGGGGAGATGGCCCCCAGCGTGGAGGTCGACCTGGCCGGCCTGGCGACGCTCGGCGCGCACCTGGAGGGGCTGGTCATTCGCCCCGGATCGGCGCGCGTGGGATACGACCTCGACGCCATCGGCGCGGAGGCCACCGTCCGCGGCCAGTTCGTGCGGCTGGCAACGGCCGAAGTTAGCGATTTCGACCAGCGGCGGCGCGTGATCGTCACCGGACTCCGCGCCCTCGATGGGCGCCGCGACCTCGAGGTGCTGTGACCGATGTGGGTTGAGCGAGTGTCCGCGCGCGCGTTCGGGCCCTTCCGCGACGCCATCCTCGAACTGCGCCCCGGACTGACGGTGGTGGTCGGCCCCAACGAAGCGGGCAAGTCCTCCTGGCACGCCGCGCTGCGCCTGGCGTTGACCGGTCGGCGGCGCGGGCGCGGGGGCCGCACGAAGGAGGACCTCGAGCTCGAGGAGCGGCACCGTCCGTGGGACGAGGCGGATGGCCCATGGGAGGTCGAGGCCCGCCTGCATCTGGATGACGGTCGCGTGATCGACATCAGCCAGGACCTGGCTGGCCGGGTTGACTGCCGGGCGGTGGATGTCGGTCTGGGGCGGGACGTGTCGGCCGAGATCATCGTCGAGGGCAGCCCCGACGCATCGCGCTGGCTGGGCCTTGACCGGCAGGCCTTCGCCGCCACCGTATCGGTCGACCAGGCGCGCATCCTCGCGGTCGTCGACGCCGCCGATGGGCTCCAGGACGACATGCAGCGGGCCGCAGCCACCGCCGGACGGGACTCCACTGCGGCAGAAGCCATTGCGCGACTGACCGATTTCCGGAAGTCCGCAGTGGGTGCCGACACGCGCGTCGCGGTCGGGCCCCTGCGTCAAACGCGCCAAGCAGCCGCGGAGGCCGAGCGCGTTCTGGCCGATGCCCGGGCTCGGCATGAGCGAGACCTGGCTCGGGCGGCCGATGCACAGGTCGCAGCCTGGAGGGTCGTTTCCGCTCGGGATCGGCTGGCCCAGGCGGAGGCCGCCGTGGAGCAGACCAGGGCAATTGCGCTCGTGGCTCGCGCTCGCCGCGCCGCGGAGCTGGCCGCCAGCAACAGCGGTCCGCCGCCGACGCTCGCCGCCATGGAAGGGGAAACGGCCAGCGTGGCCACCGCGCTGGAGGCGTGGCGGGGCCGGCCGGCGACGGCCGTCCTGGACGGACCGGACGCCGAAGTCATCGCGCGGCGGCTGGCAGCGCTGCCGCCCGCACCCCAGGGCGACATCGCGCCCCAAGTCTCGGTGATGGACGCGGTGAGCGCGCTTGACCAGGCCGAGGGCGCCGCCGCCGAGCTCCGGCAGCCTGGTGGGCATCCTGCGCCAGGCGCCTCGGGCGAGCGGCTGCTCGTGGGCGGCGGCCTACTGGGCGCGGCGGCCGGTTTGGGCGCCGTATTGCTGGGTGCACCCCTGGTGGGGCTCATCCTGATTGCCTTCGGGCTCGGGTTCGCCGCCTGGTACACGATCCGCCAGCGGAGGGGCGGGGCCGGCGCAGCTGCGGACTGGGGGCGTCGCCGGCAGGAAGTCGCAGCCCGCGTCGAGCGGTCTGGGGAGTCGGTCCGCGAGGCACTGACTGCCCGTGGCGCGCCTGCCGAGGGCGACCTCCGCGCGGCCATTGCCGCCTACCTGACCGCCTGCGCACAGCGAGCGGAGGAGGCGGCCGCCGCCGCCCAGGCCGAGCCGCTGCGCCGGCAGCTCGAGTCCCGCCGCCAGCTGGAGGGGACGGCGGCGGAGGCCGCGGCCGCCATTGCCCGAGCCGAGTCCGAGGTCCGAGCCGCCGCCGAGCGCATTGGACAGCCCCTCAACGGCGATGACCCCGAACGTGTGGTGAGCGACCTCGAAGCGTGGCAGCGCCGTCGCCTCGCCGACCTGCAGGCCGGCCAGCAGGCGATCGCCGAGTGGCAGGAGCTCCGAGACCTGCTTGACGGCCGCAGCCTCGGGCAGCTGGAGTCGGAGGCCACCGATGCCACGCGACGCATGGCGGCGGCCGGTCTGTCGACATCGGTCGCGGAGCCCGTTGGTGCCGACGCCGGCCTCGCCGCCGCCGCGGCCGAGGAATTGCTCGCCGCCCGCCAGGCCGAGCTGCTCACTGCCGAACGGGCGGCGGCGACACTCGAGGGCGAGGCTCGCCAACTGGACGCCAGTCTGCCGAGCGTGGCGGAGGCCGAGGAGGCGGTCGAGGCCGCCGGCGCCGACCTGCAACGAGTCGTGACCATGGCCGAGGTCTTGGACCGAACGCTGGCTCTGCTGCGCAACGCCGAGGAACAGGTGCATCGCGACCTCGCGCCGGTGCTGGCCGACACGGTTCGACGCTGGCTGCCCCGAATCAGCGGCGGTGCCTACCTCGACGTCAGCGTGGATCCACGCGACCTGCAAGTCCGGGTCAAGGAAGCGGCGACCCGTCAATGGCGCGATGCGTGGCGCCTGTCGGAGGGGACCCGCGAGCAGATCTTCCTGCTGCTCCGGGTGGCCATGGCCCAGCACCTGGTCACGACGGGCGAGACGGCGCCGCTCATCCTGGACGAGGTGACCGCGCAGGCCGACGACTCACGACGGGAGGCGCTTCTCGGGGTCCTCCACGAGCTGAGCCGGGAACGGCAGGTCATCGTGTTCACCCACGATCCTTGGTTCGCGGAGTGGGCCGGCGACCACCTGGACCCCGCGCGAGACGTCGTGATCCCGCTCGCCGGCCGGCCCGCCGCAGCCTTTTGAGGCCGGCCCCTCCGCGCGCGGCGGCCGCCGGCCTGGCGCTGGCAATATTCCTGGCCGCCATGCTGCCTCCCGGAATCGCCGCGGGAGGCGGGCTGATGGCGCCTGCCGGTGTCCAGCCGCGGGAGGCAGTGGAGCGGTTCCTCACCTTGTGGCGGATTCGGGACTACGACCACATGCACGAAGTCATTGCGACCGCCGATCGCGAGCGCTACACGCGGGTCGGGTTCGCGGATCTCCACGCCCGCTTCGCGGAGGTCATCGGCCTGACCGGGATGCAGGTGGCCGTTGGTTCGCCCCGCGCTGCAGCCCAACCGCCGGAGGGTCGGCACCCGGATGTGCCGCGGCCTCCGCCGCCAGTCGCCCCATCGCGGCTCGCACAGCCGCGGGTCCCGCAGTCGCCGGTCTCCGCCCCGCCGATCGATTCCCAGGCGGTGGTGCTCGGACCCGTTCCAGGCCAGGCGGTCCCCGTCCGTCTCACGTTCCAGTCCGCCCTGTTCGGGGAGATGGTCCTGGAACGAACGGTCGCGCTCACCCGCGGGCCTGGGGGCTGGGAGGTGCGCTGGACTCCGGCATTCTTGTTCCCCGAGCTCGGCGCTACCGGTGGCATGTTCAGCCTGGACCGCGGTCCGCTCCCGACCCGCGGCCGGATCCTGGCCGCCGATGGAACGGTCCTGGCCGAGACCCGCGCGGATGGCATTCGCGTGTATCCCCAGGAGACGCTGGCCGGCCAGACCGTGGGCTACGCAACCCCACTCACCGAGGCCGAGGCGGCTGCCCGGCTGGCGGGCGACGGCTATGCGGCGGGCCAGGTTGCGGGCCGATTGGGGGTAGAGGCGGGCGCCGAATCCCTCCTGCGGGGGCGCGCTGCCCTCAGCCTCCTGGCTGCACCCTACGGTGGGGCGGCCCGGCCGGTCGTGAAGCTGGCCGCCATCTCGGGCGCGGACGTGACCTTGACGCTTCGGCCCGATCTTCAGCGCAGCGCAGAGGCCGCATTGGCGCCGTATCCGGAAGCGGCCACGGCCGTGGTCGATCCGCACACCGGCGACATCTGGGCCCTGGCATCGGCCCCCGCGTTCAACCCCAACGCCATGACGCTTGGCACGACCCTGGCGGGCGCACCACTCGCCGCGCCCAACGTCAGCCAGCTGCTCAACCACGCCACCGAGTCCGCGTATCCCACCGGCTCGTCGTTCAAGCCGTTCACCCTGGCTGCCGCGCTCCAGATCGGGGTCGCCACCCCGGCAACCCGGATGCCGTGTCAGCCGACCTGGGACCTGCAGGGCTTCACCTTCCAAAACTACCTCTATCACCTGCTGCCCGGCACGGTCTCCCTGGTAGAGGCCATGGCGTTCAGCTGCAACACGACCTACATGCCGTTGTCCATGCTGGTCTACGAGCGCGACGCCGATGCTCTGACCGATCTCATCGCCGACTTCGGGTTCGGACAGCCCACCGGCATCGGCTGGGTCTCCGAAACATCTGGTGTCTTGCCCGATGCCCTGTGGTTCGAGGGCCATCGGCGCTCGTCCGGGAGGTATATACCGTTCGGACCGTTCGATCAGGTCCAGCTGGCCATCGGCCAGGGATCCTTCCTCGGCACGCAGCTTCAGATGGCGCTGGCCTACGCCGCATTCGCGAACCGGGGGACGCTGTGGATGCCGCGTCTGGTGGCGCGGGCGACCGGTCCCAACGGCGAGTCGCTGCTCGTGACCCGGCCCGAGGTTCGACGCCGGATCGCCATGACCCCCGACCAGATGGAGTACCTGGTGACCGCACTGGAGGCCGTGACGACCTACTCCTACGGCACCGGGACGGCGGCCTTCGCCGGATTTGGCATCCCCGTCGCCGGCAAAAGTGGGACGGCGGAAACCGGCGGGCCCGATCCCCACGCCCTGTTTCCGGCCTTCGCCCCGTCCGACGACCCGCAGATCGTGGTGGCCACGCTCCTGGCCCGCGTGCACCTGGGAACCGGGGGATCGGACGCCGCCCCTCTCGTCCGCCGTGTCATGGCCGCCCATTTCTTCCCCTAGACCCCTCAGGGCACGGTGTCCCGTCTTTGACACCACGAGTGGGCGACGGGTAGCATCGAATTGCCGGTTTCCGCTTCCGGGGACCGGTCCGCCGCCGGATTCCGCCGCTCAGTGCAGGGGGAGCCAAAGGGGACGCTGGATGAGTTCCGAACGCCCGTGACCTCCCAGGACGCGGTGCCCCTGCGCTTCCAGAGCGCCGAGGTCGGGGTCGACTGGCTCCAGTGCAACATCGAGTGCCAGGAAGGCTGCCCGGTCAACACGAACTGCCGCGGCTACCTGATGCTGGCCGCCGAGGGTCGGTTCGAGGAGGGCTACATTCTTGCCCGCGACCCGAACCCGGTGGCCGCCATATGCGGCTACGTGTGCTCGGCGCCATGCGAGAAGGCCTGCCGGCGCGGCGATATCGACAAGCCGCTCGCCATCCGGGCCATGAAACGGTTCCTCGTCGACTGGCACTACGCCAACAACATGCCCGACGACATCGAGGTCGCGCCGGCGACCGGCAAGAGCGTTGCGGTCATCGGCGCCGGACCGGCCGGGCTCAGCGCGGCCAAGGAGCTGGCCGGTTGGGGGCACAAGGTCCACATCTACGACGCCTTGCCGTCCGGCGGCGGCACCTGCCTGATCGGCGTGCCGGCCTTCCGTCTGCCGCGCGACGTCATCGAGCTCGACGTCAACTGGGTGGCCAAGCACGGCGCGGAGTTCCACTACAACGTGGAGGTCGGCCGGGACGTCACCATGGACGAGCTCCGTGCCCGGCACGACGCGGTGGTGGTGGCCACCGGCTGCATGTACCCGGTGGCCATGAACGTCCCCGGCGAGGAGCTGAACGGGGTCATCTACGGCGTTGACTTCCTGAAGCGTGCCAACCTGGGCCAGGAGCAATGGGTGGGCCAGCAGGTCGTGGTCATCGGTGGCGGCTACACCGCCATGGACTCGTCGCGGACGGCCCTCCGGATCGGAGCCAAGACCAGCACCGTGGTCTACCGCCGCGGTCCCGAAGAAATGGTAGTCGACGAGGAGGAGCAGCACGAGACCCGCTTCGAGGGGGTCCGCTTCGAGTACTTCGCGGCCCCGACCGAGATCCTGGCCGATGAGCAGGGCCGGGTGAAGGGGGCGGTCTTCCAGCGCACCCGCCTGGGTGAGCCGGACGCCTCGGGCCGCCGCACCGCAGAGCCGATCCCTGGCAGCGAGTTCGTGATCCCGTGCGACATGGTCATCCCGTGCACGAGCCAATCGCCCGACAACAACGTCCTGGGCGAGTACGGCTCTCCGCTGAACCGCCACATCGGGGTGACCGATACGCGCGAGGTGGTGAAAGGCGGCTCGATCTCGTCGTGGGGCCGCGAACCGCTGAACGGCACCACCCCGGTCGGGGCCGACGGTCGCAAGCTCAACGCGCTCGAATTCGAGCTGCTGCGCGGCAAGATCGTGACCGACCGCAACACGTTCGCCTCCAACGTGGACGGGGTCTTCGCGGTGGGGGACTACGTGACCGGACCAGCCACCATCATCGAGGCCGCCGGCCTGGGTCGCACCTGCGCCCGTGCCGTCGACCGCTGGCTGTCGGGCGTCCGTGGGGTGGAGCTGGCCGAGCTGCCGATCATCAACCGGGCCACAGTCACCCAGGCCCTGGACCACGATATGCCGCGCTTCTACGAGGCCATCCCGCGCCAGCACATCCCCATGGCCCCTCCCGAGATGCGCCGCGACTTCACCGGGCTGGTTGAAATCGGTTACGACACGCGCGGCGCAGTCGCCGAAGGCGCCCGCTGCCTCCAGTGCAACCACAATATCAACATCGACGGACCCCGCTGTATCCTGTGTGGGCTCTGCGCTGACGTCTGCCCCGAGGGCGTGATCTACATGGTCGACAAGGCGCAGGTGGGCGGTGATGACCCCGAGGTCGATCTCTTCCAGTCGTGGCCGCGGGGCATCGCGATGGTCATCGACGAGGAGCGCTGCATCCGGTGCAACCTGTGCGTCGAGCGGTGCCCGACCAACTGCATCACCATGGACCGCCTCGAGCTCGAGCGGTTCACCCCTGACGGCAAAGTGTTGCTAGAGAGCTACAAGGACAACGTGCTGGGTCAGGTTGGCCAACAGGCCGGAATGGTGGTCGAGCGGTGACTCGCAAGCCGCCCGGTCAGGACTGGCTGCCCATCCGGCTGATCAAGGAGTCCAACTTCTGGCGCTCCCTGGTCCGTCAACCGTACCCCACCACCAGCCGCACCCGTGCGCTGGCGGTCATGAACAACGTGTTCCTGCACCTGCACCCGGTGCGGGTCAAGCGCCACGCTGTGCGCTACACGTACACGTTCTGCCTCGGCGGGGTCAGCTTCTTCCTGTTCCTGGTCCTGACCGTGACCGGTCTGTACCTGATGTTCTTCTACATCCCCTCCGTCGACCGCGCCTACCAGGACATCATCGCCATCGAGAACAGCGTGGCCTTCGGCTCCCTGGTGCGGAACATGCATCGATGGGGTGCGCACCTGATGGTGCTAACCGTGTTCCTGCACATGATGCGGGTCTTCTACCACGGGGCGTACAAGCCGCCCCGCGAGTGGAACTGGGCGGTCGGGACGTTCCTGCTGTTCTGCACGCTGTGGCTCAGCTTCACCGGGTACCTCCTGCCATGGGACCAGATTGCCTTCTGGGCCGTGAATGTTGGCAGCTCGATGGCAGCCTACGCTCCGGCGGTCCCGACCGAGTCTGCCTTCATCATCTTCGCCGGGATCGACATCGGTTCGGAAACCCTGATCCGGTTCTACGTCTACCACGTCATCGCGTTCCCGCTCATCATGGCCATCTTCCTGATGATCCACTTCTGGCGGATCCGCAAAGACGGCGGCATCAGCGGACCGGTATGAGGCTGGATTGACCGATGACCATCGAAAAGCGTCCCAACGCCACGGCCGATAAGAACGCCCCCACCCAGGCGCCGGTGCCGACGACCCCGCCCGCCGTTCCGGGGACCGGTCCCAAGCTCCCGGGGCCGCCCGGCGCGCCGGGCACTGAGCGTTTCCGGCTGCTGGCCTACGTCCGCCAGGAGTCGATGGTTCGGGTCGACAAGCGACCCGACGAGACGGTTCTGACCTGGCCCCACCTGTTGCGGGCCGAGTTCCTGATGGCGTGCCTGATCACCGCCCTGCTGCTGGTCATGTCGTTCTTTGTCATGGCGCCACTCGAAGAGCAGGCCAACGTCAACGTCACGCCCCACGTGGCCAAGGCCCCCTGGTACTTCCTCGGCCTCCAGGAGCTCCTGTCCTATTTCAACGTCACGATCTCCGGGCTGTTCATCCCGCCCGTCTACTTCATCGGCCTCGCGTTGATCGCCTACGTGGACCGCTCGCCGTATCGGGCGGCCCGGGACCGCAAGGTGGCCTGGATCTTCTTCCTGTGCATCATGTTCTTCGGCATCGGGGTCACGCTGATCGGCTCCTTCTTCCGCGGCCCGGGCTGGAACTGGGTCTGGCCGTGGGAGGGGATCTTCTTCACCCTATGAGGCCCGCGCCGTGACCACCCAACCGTCGGGCTGGGGCGAGCAGCCGGGACCGCCGGTCCGTGAGATCAGCCGCCGAGGCTTCTTGCGCCGGGCGGTGGGCGTGGGCGTGGGCCTGCTGACCCTCCAGTTCCTTGGCGGCACACTCCTCTTCCTCTGGCCCAACATCAAAGGTGGCCTGGGAGACCCGAATCTGGCCCTCGGAACGGCTGCGGAGATCAGCTCACAGCAGCCGGAGTGGGTGCGCGGTCTGCCGTTCATCTACAACAAGGCGCGCCTGTTCGTCGTCAACGTGCCCGCGGCAAAGGCGCGGGTCGAGGGCACGGGGGAGGAGTTCGCCGACCCCGGAGACGAGATCGTGGCCCTGTACCGCAAGTGCCCCCACCTGGGCTGCAACATCCCCCAGCTATGCGACCGCAGCCTGTGGTTCGAGTGCCTGTGCCACGGATCGAAGTACACCGTCCTGGGCGAGAAGCGCGGCGGACCGGCGCCCCGGGGCATGGACAGCTTCGCGCACCGGGTCGAGGACGGCGTGTACATCGTGGACACCTCGGTGAGGATCGACGGTCCGCCCATCGGCACCGAGACGTTCGACAGGCGCAGGAACGAGGACATCGAGCATTGCGCCGGCTAGGTGTGCGCCGATGCGGATGAAGGCGCTCGGCGTGGCGCTGATGGTCGGTTTCGCGGCATTCACCACCTTCTACTGGATCACCGACGCCCCGCGGCGCGAGGGGTTCGAGGTCGTGGACATCGAAGAGCTGCCGGACTTCGGGCTGCTCGTGTTCCTGCCCGACGACACATACACCATCGAAGTGGACGTCACCGATGCCGGGTTCTCCCAGGCTGAGGTGGCCCTCACGGAAATCTCGGTATTCGTGAACACCACGATCAGCTTCAAGAACCTGACCGGCGCCGAGCTGACGGTGAACGGAACCGGGATGCGGCCGTTCGAGGTGGTCATCGAGGACACCAGGACATCCCCGGTCAAGTTCGACGAGGATGGGGAGACCACCGTCGCCGCCCAGGGCGTGGAAAGCACCCTGCTCGTCATGGCAGGCCCCCCGCACCTCACCCCATATGGCGCCAACTGCGCGCGCTGCCATGGCGTCGATGGCACGGGCGGGATCGGGCCGAACCTGCACTCCCTGAGCCTGGCCAACAAGTGGCTCCAGACGGGCGGCCGGCAGGGACTGAACAACTACGTGCAGTGGGTCATCACCCTGGGCGGCATCGTGCGGACGGGGAACATCCAGAGCCTTATGCCGGCCTGGGGCCAGGAGTACGGCGGGTCGCTGACTCGCCAGCAGATCGAAGCCCTGACGGCTCTGATCGGCACCTGGGCAGAGGAGACGCTGGCCAACCCGCCGCCCGAGGACGTGCCGGACACCGTCGAGGCCGGCGCGGAGGTGTACGTCGAAGCCGGGTGCGTCGGCTGCCACGGACCCGACCTGGAAGGGGGAATCGGCCCCAACCTGCAGACCATTGGCAGCCAGCTGGTGACCGATCTCCCAGAACCGGTGTCCCACCTAGACCAGATGCAGGCCGACTACGACGCCGACCCTCGGACGTTCCTCGAGAACTGGATTCGCGATTCGGCCGGCAATTACAACGACGGCACCTCGACCCAGATGCCGGCCTTCCCCGAGAGCGATCTCACCGCGTCCCAGCTGCAGGCATTGATCACCTTCCTGCTGGACCACACTCAATGACGACCTACGCGCTGCCCAGGCGCCGCGGCCTGTTTGCCCGCCTGCTGGGCGAGGCCGATGACTTCACGAACTGGCTCCTGTTCGGGTCGGAGACATGGCTCATCGCCACCATGAAGGGGGTGCCGATGTTCCTGTTCGTGTACTGGCTGTTCACCTACGTCCCGAACTCGGTCTTCTACGGCGTCACCCAGTTCATCCCGTTCCTCGAGTTCTCGGCGAACGTGGGGTACATCATCGCCAACGGCGTGGCGTGGACCAACGTTGTGCTGGTCGTCATCCTGGCCGCCCTGGTGCAGGCCTCCCGTGGTCGGCACGGTCCGGGCTGGAACCTGCTCCGCCTGTTCGTGCTGGCCAACTACGTTGCCGTCGTACTGCTCTTGATCCCGTACCTGGTGTTCAACGTGGCGGGCGGCGCCTTCATCACCGCCACCGGGCCTCAATTCCCCCTCATCGCGCTCGGCCTGGGCGCCATCACCGCCGGCGGCGGCGCAACAGGCTTGGCCTACCTGTATTACGAGTTCCGGCGCACCAGCCGCCGCGAGGCGAAGGCCGCGGCCGAGGCTTCCGTTAGCGCGGCCGGCTGACACCGGCCCAACGCGCCTGAATCGGCTGCTCCTCGTCCACGTCGGCTGGTCGGCCGTGGTGCTGGCCGGGGTGGGGCTCCTCGTCTTCGGCGAAGCCGCGACGCCCTGTCCGCCCGGTCGCCTGCTGGCCCTCGATTGTGGCGGGATCCAGCGCGTCGCGCTGGCGGTGGCGCCCCTGGCCGCCATCCTGTACGTGGCGCTGTTGAGCGCGGTGGTGGCGTGGTCCAGGCGGCTGGCCCGGCGCCCCAATCCGGACCCCACCGGCGGCCGCGACTGGTATGTCCTGGCGGCGGTCATCGGCGCGCCCATCGCGGCACTGCTGGCCTTCAACATCCTGGCCGGTCTGGGATGGCTGGGCTAGGATTCCGGGGCATGACGGTCTCTTCCACAGATGAGCTGCGGGCCGTCCTGGCGCCGGCCGCGACCATCGGATCCGACGGACTGTTGGTCACCGATCCGGCTGCGTTTCGGGGACCGCTCACCGACCAGCTGGCCCGCGACGCGGTCTTCCATGCCGACCCGGCCTTCCGCGACGCCCAGCGCTGGGTGATCTGGGCCGCCAGTCAGGCGCTTGGCTGTGGGTCGGCCTCCATCCAGGAGCTGTACACCGC
>DASWJA010000074.1:0-2016 GCA_036397375.1 Candidatus Limnocylindria bacterium | reverse complement strand
GCAAGGCCCCCAGCGTCAGGGGTGCCAAATCACGCGGTCGATGTGGATCAGGAACGTTCGCCGATCCTGGCCGTTGAAGCGCTCCGGGTCGGAGCCGTATCGGACGGCCAGGGCCTTGATGTCGGCCAGGCCGCGGATGGGGTCCTCGACGACTCGCGCGCGGCCCTCCAGCGCCAGGTACTGCCACCCGTCTTCGAACAGCAGGGACACGCGCGGATCGCGGCGGAGGTGCTTGGTCTTGAGCCGCTCGTTGCGGCTGTTGACCAGGATGACATCGTCGCCCTCCGGCGCGAAGTCGTACCAGACCACGCTCTGCTTCGGGTTGCCGGCGGAGTCGATGGTGGCCATGACCGGGTACCGCAACTCGGCATCGAGCCACGCCCGATGCTCATCGGTCAGGCGGTCGGCGACGTCAATCCGGACGGTCATCGGCTGCCCATCCTAGACGGGATGCCAGACCGATGCGCCCGCGGTCGCGGGCCGCGGCCTAGTAGTTGGGATACGAGTACGGAGTGGCCGACGCCTCGGGCTGCTCGGCGCTGGGCGGAGCCACGCTCGGTGCCTCGGATGCCCCGCCACCGCCCGGGACGGGTTGGGTACAGGCGGTGATTGCCGCCATCAAGAGGATGGCGGCCAGGATCGATCGGCCTCGCATGCCGTTCACGAGCCAATGATAACCACGGCTCGGGTGACGGACTCTACGGCAGGAAGGCGAGGATCTCCTCGGTGGCATTGGGGTCGGTGGACGAAACGAAATACAGGACGTCACCGGTCGCGTACAGCGTCACGGGGGTCCGGAAATCGGCATTCGTATCGGACAGCTCGACCGACTTGCCGCCGATCGTCTCAGGGTGCCACACCAAGGGCTCAGCGCCCTCGTCGGCCGTGGCCTTGAACTCGTCGACCAGGTCAGGAGCGGTTGCGCCGATGACCTGGAATGCAAGGATGCTCGCGGTCTCGGTGCCGTCCGCGTTGGCCCCGAATGCAATCGCCACCGACACGTCCTCGATGTCGGCTCCGAGAGATTCGATGAAGGTGACGAACCGTTCATCGACCTCGCCCGCGACAAAGTCGGGGCCGCTCATCGAGAACGCCTGGAACGTGATCCCGGCCGCTTGGCTGGGCAGCGTGGCCTCCAGGTCGGCCGCGCCGACGAACGACGGGAGCGGGCCGCCGGACGTGGCGGCCTCCGAGGGGGATGGGCTCGCCACCGGGGAGGCGGACGCCTGACAGGCGGCGAGGAGCAGCGCCGCGGCGGCGGCGCTCATAGCGCGGCGCGGTCGCATCGGTCTAGCGCAGGCCTTCGCTGCGGGAGCGCTTGAGGAACTTGCCGTCGCCCCTGGCGCCCAGCCACCGGTCCCCGTCCACGATGACCTTGCCGCGGGACAGGACGACGTCGCTCCCACCCTGGACCTCGCGGCCCTCGTAGCACGAATAGTCGACGTTCATGTGATGGGTCGCGGCGCTGATGGTGTGGCGCCGGTTGGGATCGTAGACCACCAGGTCGGCATCCGCTCCGACCGCCACCGCGCCCTTCTGGGGCAGGCCGAACATGCGGGCCGGGGCGGTGGACAGCACCTCCACCCAGCGGTTGGGGGTGAAGTGGCCACCCACCACCCCACCGTCGTGGAGCAGGTCGACCCGGTTCTCGACGCCCGGAAGGCCGTTGGGGACCTTGCGGAAGTCGCCGCGGCCCATTTCCTTCTGGCCGTGGAAGTCGAACGGGCAGTGGTCGGTGGAGACCACCTGGAGATCGTCCTGGGCCAGACCTTTCCACAGCTCGGGGGCGTGATCGGCGGGGCGCAGCGGCGGCGAGCACACGTACTTGGCGCCCTCGAACCCGTTGCCCATGTCGTCCAGGGTCAGGAACAGGTACTGGGGGCACGTCTCGGCGAAGGCCGGCAGCCCCTCGTCGCGGGCCCGGCGGACCTCGTCCAGGGCGTGGCGTGCCGACAGGTGGACGATGTACACCGGCGCCCCGGCCGCCTGCGCCAGGCGGATGACGCGGTTGGTGGC
>DASWJA010000073.1:0-5314 GCA_036397375.1 Candidatus Limnocylindria bacterium | reverse complement strand
CCGACCCGCTGCGCGACCTGCCCATCCCCGGTCGGGTCGAGACCTTCGGTACGCTGCTGGCGGCCCAGGCCGCGGGTGACCTCGCCGCCCTGCAACGGCGCGGGCGGCGCGCCCTGCGCCTGCACGCAGCTGACGCCGAGGACGGCCTGGCGCGCGTCACGCACCTCGTCGCCGAGGCGCTGGGCAGCCCGGTCGGGTAGTTCATCATCCAAACCGAAGGAGGAGGCATGAAGGTCGGCATCGTGGGACTGGGCCGGATCGGGGCCGGTATGGCCCGACGCCTGGCGCGCGGTGGACACCCGGTCGTGGCCTGGAACCGGACGCCGGCGGTGGCGACCGACCTCGCTGCAGAGCCGGAGAACCGTGGGCAGATCACCGCAGTTGGGTCGATCGAGGAGCTGTGCGCCGCGTTGGGAGCTCCGCGCCACGTCCTTCTCAGCCTGCCGGCCGGCGATCCCACCCAAGGACTGATCGAGCAGCTCGCCGACCGGCTCGAGACGGGGGACGTCATCGTCGACACGGGCAACGCCAACTTTGCGGACAGCGCCCGACGCGCCACCGAGCTTGCGGCCCGCGGCCTGCGCTTCCTGGACATGGGCGTGTCGGGCGGGGTGTGGGGCCTGGAGGTCGGCTTCTGCGCCATGGTCGGCGGCGAGCGCGACGTGTTCGATCGCTTCGAGCCGGTGGTGGCCACCCTCGCCCCGACCAACGGCTACCTGTACTGCGGGCCGGCCGGGGCCGGCCACTACGTGAAGATGGTCCACAACGGTATCGAGTACGGCCTGATGGCAGCCTACGGCGAGGGATTCGACATCCTCCATGCTTCCGATTACGACCTCGACCTGGCCGCCATCGCGCGGCTGTGGAACCACGGCAGCGTGATCCGCTCCTGGTTGCTGGAGCTGGCGGCTCATGCCTTCGAGAAGGAGGGCAATGACCTGGCGGGGATTTCGGGCTGGGTGGCCGACTCGGGCGAGGGCCGATGGACAGTGGCCGACGCGTTGGCCCACGACGTGCCCGCTCCGGTCATCACCCTGGCGCTCATCCAGCGCCTGCGCAGCCGCCGCTCGCCCGACAGCTACACCGACCGCGTGCTCGCGGCCCTGCGAAACGAGTTTGGAGGCCACGCGGTGAAGTCTTCCGAGGGCACGGACGGATCTGCCTGAACCGATGACCGCTGAGCCGATGACCGCTGAGCCCGTCAAGCCGGCATCCGGATCGGTCAATCCGCTGCGCCAGGGGCTGCGCCAGGAGCGCATGCCCGAGCCCTGCACCATGGTCATCTGCGGGGCTACGGGTGACCTGACCCTTCGCAAGCTGGGACCGGCCATCTACAACCTGGCCCTGGGTGGCCATCTGCCGCCGGAGTTCACGGTGGTGGGGTTCGCCCGGCGGCCCATGAGCGGCGAGGAATTCCACGCCCACCTGCGCCAGGGGATCGACCAGTTCAGCCGCAACCAGCCGGTTTCCGAGTCCGTGTGGTCCGCGTTCACCGCCGGCATCGAGTACCAGCAGGGCAACCTCGATGACCCGGAGGCCTATGCTGCCCTGGGCAAGCGGCTGGATCGCATCGACCGTGATCGGGGCACGGCCGGCAACCGGTTGTTCTACCTCGCGGTCCAGCCGTCGTTGACCCCGGAGGTGGTCAGCCATTTGGGCGCCGCCGGCCTGGCGGGCACCAGCGTGCGGGCCAGCGGCCGGCAGGGCTGGACACGGGTCGTGGTCGAGAAGCCGTTCGGGTTCGACAAGCAATCGGCCCTGACCCTGAACCGGCAGGTGCGTGAGGTGTTCGCCGAGGAGCAGATCTACCGGATCGACCACTACCTCGGCAAGGAAACGGTCCAGAACCTGGCCGTTTTCCGCTTCGGCAACGGGCTGTTCGAGCCGATCTGGAACCGGCGCTACATCGACTCGGTCCAGATCACGGTGGCCGAGACGGTGGGGGTCGAGGGCCGCGGCGAGTTCTACGACCAGACCGGGGCGCTGCGCGACATCGTCCAGAACCACGTCCTCCAGCTGCTGGCCGTGTTCGCCATGGAGCCCCCGGTCGAGTTTTCGGCCAACGACCTGCGGGACGAGAAGCTCAAGGTGCTGCGCGCGGTCAGACCGATGACGGCCGAGGACATTGCCCACAACGCGGTCCGCGGCCAGTACATCACCGGTTGGGTGGCGGGCGAGAAGGTGCCCGCCTACCGCGATGAGCCCGAGGTGGCTCCCGACTCCGAGACCGAGACCTACGTCGCGCTGAAGTTGGGGATCGACTCCTGGCGCTGGGCTGGGGTGCCGTTCTACATTCGAACCGGGAAGGCCCTGCCGGCGCGGGTGACGGAGATCGCCGTGCAGTTTCGACGCGCCCCGTTGGCCCTCTTCGGCCGGGCCGGAGCGCCGGAGATCGATCCCAATGTGCTGGCCATCCGGGTCCAGCCCGACGAAGGCATCCTCCTGCGATTCGGGGCCAAGGTGCCCGGTCCCGGGCTCAACATCCGGGGCGTGAATATGGACTTCCGTTACGGCAGCTCGTTCGCGGTCGACTCCCCGGATGCGTACGAGACCCTGCTCCTGGACTGCATGATCGGGGACTCGACGTTGTTCACCCGGGACGACGAGTTGATCCGTGCCTGGGAGATCCTGGATCCGATCGTCGAGGCCTGGCACGTTAGTGGGGGTGGGCCGCTTCACTTCTATGCCGCCGGCAGCTGGGGCCCGCCAGCCGCGGAAGAGCTCTTGACCCGCGACGGACGGGAGTGGCGCCGGCCGTGACGCTGGAGCCGGGCGCCACCCCGTACCTGGAGATGCACGGCACCACGGTCCGCGCGGTGGAAGCGGAGCTGGCGCGCCTGTGGACCGCAGCTACGACAAGGCAGGACAAGGGCGATGGGACGCTGGTCACCGAAAAGGGGGTGCCTCACGCGCGGACATCGGTCCTGAACCTGATCGTCACCGTGCGCGACGAGGCCGCGAGCAACCGCATCCTGGAGACCCTGCTGAGCCTGGGCGCCCGTCATCCATCACGGGCCATCGTCCTCCAGGCGGACCCGAGCGCCCAGGGCGACGCGCTGGACGCGCGGATCCAGACGCACTGCCACAACGGGGAGAACGACGTGGGCCGCATCTGCTACGAGCAGCTGGCCCTGACCGTGCGCGGCGAGGCGGCCCGCCACCTGGACGGCATCGTGGCCCCGTTGGTCATCCACGACCTCCCGACCGACGTGTGGTGGCCCGGCGACCCGCCGTTCGACGACGCGGTCTTCAACCAGCTGCTCGAGATGGGGGATCGGCTGGTCGTGAACTCCGCCGACTTCAGCGATCTGCTCGGCGGTTTGAAGCGCCTGGGCGTCATCCGGCGCCGATCGGGCGTCGGCGACATCGCCTGGGAACGCCTGTCACCGTGGCTGGAGCTGACCGCGCAGTTCTTCGACGCCCCCCGTTTTCGCCGGTACCTGCCCAACTTGTCGCGGCTGCGCATCAAGTACGCCGTCGCCGATGGAGACAAGGACGATGCCATCCCGTCACCCGAGGCGGGGGCCCTGCTGTATGCCGGCTGGATCGCGACCCGCCTCGCTTGGCGCCGGGCCCGGTCGCGAGAATCCGTCCCGAACGGCGGCATGGGCCTGATCCTCGAGGGCCGATACGAGATGGTCGACATCGGGATCGAACCGGTCGCGACCAACGATGTGGCGCCCGGCGAGCTCCTGTCGGTGCGGCTCCGCGCCTTCGGCGAGGCCGGGTCGGCCGAGTTCATCGTCGATCGTCCCGCGACGGAAGCCACGATCGTGACCAACGCCGACGGCATGACCGCGTTGTTGCGCCGGATCCCGCTCCGCACGGAGTCCGAGGCGGAGGTCCTCCGTCGCCAGCTCGTCCTCGACCAGCGCGACCTGTTGTACGAGGACGCGTTGCGCGCGGCAGCGATCCTGCTCGCTGCGGCACGCGAGTCGGCCGCCTGACCATGGAGATGGTCGTTCTGCCCACGCCGGCGGCCGTGGCGGCCGAAGCCGCCGACGGCTTCGTGACGGCGGCCCGGCATGCGGTCCGCCATCGCGGACGCTTCCTGGTGGCCCTGTCCGGGGGGCGCACACCGCATACCGCTTTCCACCTGCTGCGGGCCGCCCCGCGGGTCTCGCAGGTCGCCTGGGAGCAGGTCGAGATCCTGTGGTCCGATGAGCGCGCCGTGCCGCCCGACGATCCCGAGTCCAACTACGGCGCGGCGCGCGAGTCGCTGCTGGCCCACCTGCCCGGCCTGCGGCCCGAGGCGGTGCACCGGATGCCCGGTGAGGCCGCCGACCTCGACCGCGCGGCCCGCGACTACGAGGACGAGTTGCGACAAGTCGCCGACGCGGCTGATGACGAGGTGCCGGTACTCGACCTGGTCTGGCTGGGGATGGGGGTGGATGGCCATACCGCCTCGCTGTGCCCCGGGGATGACGCGCTGATGATCACCGACCGCCTGGTGGTGGCCACCTGGCCTCCCGGATACGACACGCCCCGGCTGACGCTCACCTACCCGGTCCTGAATGCGGCCCGACAGGTGACCTTCCTTGTGGTGGGGGCGGAGAAGGCGGATACCCTGGCCGCGGTCCGAGGGGGCGCTGACCTGCCCGCGGCCCGGGTTCGTGCCGAGCGCGTGACCTGGCTGGTGGACGCGGCAGCGGCCGGCCAGCCCGCCGCTCAACTGGCATGAACGGCCAACTGCCGTGACGGGCGTCCTGCTGGTCGTCGCCCTCGTGAACGGCGTGGCGGCCCTCATGATCGGCTTGCCGGCCTGGCGGTCGTATCGGCAGCGCGAGGCCCGTGACCAGAACGCGGAGCGCTATCTCACCTGGCGTGGACGCGCCACGCGACCGGGCGCCTCGCTCCGGGAAGGCATGACCGGCGCCGAGCGGCGCCGGATCTGGATCGGCGCCGGGCTGGCGGCCTTCGCCGTGGCCTGCCTGGTCATCGGTCTGTCCACCGGATGACGCGAAGAAAGGACCGGCCGATGCGCGTGGAGCTGCTGTTCTGGGACGCCGACCCCCAGTACATGACCGCTCGCCAGCGGCTGGTCGAGGTCCTGATCGAGGATGCCTTCGAGACGCCGATCCAGATGATCGCGGTCAGCACCGCGGATGACGCGCAGTTCCTGCAGTTCCCCGGCTCGCCGACCATCCGCATTGACGGGACCGATGTCCACCCTGCCGGGGTGGGTGAGATCGGGCTTCGCCTGCGGTCCTATCCCGCCGATGACGACGGTGCACCGGAGCGGGCTCCGTCCAAGCGGCTCATCCGCCGGGCGGTGGAGGCGGCGCGGGGTTGGAGCCACGGCCAGCCCGAGGAG
>DASWJA010000072.1:0-5918 GCA_036397375.1 Candidatus Limnocylindria bacterium | reverse complement strand
CGCCGAGCAGGCGGAGGCCGCGCGGACCGTGGACGTGGCAAGTCCATCCCAGCGCGGGCTGGTCTTTGATCGCGAGGGGCGACCACTGGTCATCAACGTGCCGACCTGGACGGTGGCGGTTCGGCCCGCAGACCTGCCTGCGGCACGACAGAACGCGGTCCTGCGCCGCGTGGCGGAGCTCGTAGGTCTCTCCGCCAGTGAGCTGTCGGCACGCTTGAACGCCTTCGCGGGGTCGCCCTTCGACCTGGTGCCGGTGGCGACCGACATCGACCGCGCCGCGGCGCTGGTGCTCGCCGAAGAGAGCGAGTCATTGCCCGGCATCGAGCTCCAGGTCGTGGCGCGGCGCCAGTACCTCAACGAGCTCGGCGAGCCGGACGGCGCGCTCCTGTCCCACATCGTCGGCTACACCGGTCCCATCAACTCCCAAGAGCTCGAGCAGCTGGGGGACGAGGGCTATCTGCACGACGACCCCATCGGGCGGACCGGGATCGAGGCCGCTTTCGAGTCCGAGCTGCGAGGCGAGTACGGTTCGGCGCGCTGGGAACGCGACGCATCGGGCCGGCTGGTGAAGGTCGTGGAGGAGACCCGGGACCCGACAGCCGGACGGAACCTGGTGCTGACGATCGACGCGCGGCTCCAGCGCATGGCAACCGAGTCACTCCTGTGGGGCATGCGGGAGGCCAGCGTTAGCCAGGGGGTCACGATCGTCATGAACCCCCAGACCGGCGAGATCCTGGCGATGGTGTCGCTGCCGGCCTACGACAACAACGCGTTCGCCGGCGGCATCCCCGACGAGCTCTACCAGGCGTACCTGACCGATCCCAACCTGCCGCTCCGCAACCATGCCATCAGCGACATCTACCCGCCCGGGTCCACATTCAAGCTGGTGACCGGCATCGCCGCCCTGCAGGAAGGGGTCACCACCCCGGCCCGCCGGTGGCAGACCTACGGCTGCTACCAGATCCCTGGCGCTCCAGCCGGTGACTGCCTGTACGACTGGAACCGGCGTGGCTTCGGCCGCCTGAACATGGTCGAGGCGTTCGCGATCAGCTCCGACACGTTCTTCTACCAGATGGCCGTTCACCTGGGCGTGGACCGGTTGGCGAAATGGGCGTATGAGCTGGGCTTCGGCGCACCCACCGAGATCGATCTTCCAAATGAGGCAAGCGGGATCATCGCGTCTACCGAGTGGGCTCACACGCAGGGTCGTACGGGCGTGTATACCGGGGAGCTGGCCCAGGCCGGGATCGGGCAGAACGTGATTGCGGTCACCCCGCTCCAGCTGCTGAACGCGTACGCCACGCTGGCCAATGGCGGGCACTTGATGCGACCCCAGATCGTTCTCGGTGAAGCCGATGCCGACGGCAGCCTGGTGGATCGGTACGAGCCCGAGGTCCTGCACGAGGTGACGGCCGACCCCGCCAATCTGCGGCTGATGCGCATCGGCGCCCGGGAGGTCATCACCACCGGGCACGCGTACAACATCAGCGATCTGCGCCTGCCCGGCGCCCTGTCGGGCAAGACGGGCACGGCGGAGTTCGGCCTCCCCGACGCCGAGGGCGTGCTGCCGTTCCACTCGTGGTTCGTGGCCTGGCTGCCCTCCACCCCCGGCGCGACCGATTCGCGGCTGGCGGTCATCACCTTCACCTATCGGGCCACCGTCATCGGGAACGTGTCGACCGAAGTGGTGAAGTACTTCCTCCAGCAGTACTACGACCTCGACCAGGATCTCCGCCTGGACCCGGTGACCCTGCGGCAGCTCTCAGGAGGCAACTGAGCGTGGGCGTCGCGGTCACTACCTTCGAGGTCGCCCCAACCGCTCGCTGGCGTGACTTTGACTGGCAGCTGACCCTGTACGTGGTCCTGCTGCTGGGCTTTGGCGTGATCCTCGGCGTGTCCGCCGCCTGGAATGACGGCCCGTCTCCGCCCGGTGCCATCCCGCAACCGGTGAAGACGGTCATCTGGAGTGGCATCGGCTTTGCCGTGCTGGCGGTCGCCGCCTCGGTTGACTACCACTGGCTGCGGACGTTTGCCCTCCCGATCTACCTCATCACCCTGGGCCTGTTGGTGCTGAACCTGCTGGCCGGGAACGAGGTGTTCGGGGCGCAGCTGTCGGTGACCATCGGCGGACTCGACTTCCAGTTCTCCGAGATCGGCAAGGTGCTCATGGTGATCGTCCTGGCGGCGTTTCTGGCGGGCCGCGGCCAGGGCATTGGGCGGCTGTCGACGATCATCGGGGCTGGGCTCCTGACGGTGCTTCCGACCGCCCTCGTCCTCCGCCAACCCGACCTGGGCACCGCGCTCGTGTTCGTGGCCATCCTGGGCGGCATGCTGTTCATCAGCGGCGCCAGCATCGGGTGGATGGCCCTGCTGGGCGGCATCACGATTGCCATGACGCCCATCGCGCTCGGGGCGCTTGCCGACTACCAGCTGTCGCGCCTGACGTGCTTCCTCGATCCGGCGGCGGACCCGCAGGGAGCGTGCTACCAGCTCGTCCAGGCGCTGAACGCGGTCGGGTCCGGCGGATGGCTGGGACAGGGGCTGACGGCGGGCCACGCCAACCAGCTGGGGTTCCTGCCGGTCCAGACCACGGACTTCATCTTCACGATCGTGGCCGAGGAGCTGGGTCTGGTGGGCGGCCTCATCCTGCTGGCGCTGTTCGGCCTGCTCCTGTGGCGGATCACGATCATCGGCTGGCGGGCGCGCGACGGCCTGGGCCGACTGGTGGCCATGGGGTTGGCGACCATGCTGCTGTTCCAGGTGGTGGTCAACATCGGCATGGTCATCGGCCTGCTGCCGGTGACCGGCATCCCGTTGCCGTTGATCACGTACGGCGGCTCATCGACGGTCTCCATCCTGTTCGGGATGGGGATCCTCCAATCCGTGCGGATGCACACCCGGACCGAAACCTTCTGACGGACGGCCGACCTGGTCAGGCAGCCTCGGCTTCGGGGGGCGGGGTCGGGGGTGGCGGGACGGATCTGGAGTGGCTGGCGAATGCACGGGCGTCATCCGGCGCTCCTCCTTCCAGGCGCCGGAAGGCGTACCGATACAGGTCGCGGCCGAGGGCCACGACGGGGGCGGCCAGGATGGCGCCCGACAGCCCGAACAACGAGGCGCCCACGATCAGCGACATGATCACGACCGCCGGATGGAGGTCGACGGCGTCGCCCATGACCTTGGGGACCAGCAGGTGGTTCTCGAGCTGCTGGACGACGGTGTACAGGGCGACCGCCGCCAGGGCCGCCCCGGGCGAGATGGATGCGCCGATGAGAACTGCCGGGATGGCCGCGATGATGGGACCAATGATCGGGACCAGCTCAAGGACGCCGGCCACCAGCGCCAGCAGCACGGCGAAGTCGGCGAATTCCCGGAATCCGATGACGGACAGCACGAGCAGGCCGACGAGGGTGGCGACGAAGATCACCGCGCCCAGCAGGAGCTGGCCTCGGATCCAGCGACCGATCACGCTGGTGGTCAACCCCATGGCGTGGCTCGCGTCCGGGCGCCAGCTGGAGGGCAGCAGGCCCAGGATGCCATCCGGCAGACGCTCGCGATCCTTGAGGACGTACAGGAGCCAGACCGGCACGACGACCAGCCCGAATACGAACCCCGCGGTGCGCGCAATCAGGCTCAGGAGCGGCCCGACGATGGCCTCCAGCAGGGCTACCACGGCCTGCTGCCCGCTCCCGATGACCGAGTCCAGCGCGTCGCGGATCGGTTCGGGCAGCGGAAGGCCGGTCAGCCAGTCCACGAGCCCCTCCTCCCAGGCCACGAACTGAGCGGCGAGCGTGGGGAGCTGCTCCAGGAACCGCCGGAGCTGATCGAAGAGCGGCGGCAGAAGGAGCCATCCCAGCCCGATGACGGCCGCCACCACCGCCACGTAGACCAGGACGATGCCGGCCACGCGAGGGACACCGCGACGATGGAGTGCGGTCACCGGCGGATCGAGCAGGAAGGCCAAGGCGATCGCAATCACGAACACGGGGAGGGCCGAGCGCGCCAGCCACAAGGCGAGCGCCAGCAGCAGGATCGCAAACGTGACGAACAGTTCGAGGCGGTGGCGGGCGACGAACCCCATGCGCCGGCATCCTAGCCGAGCGGGGAACGTGGATGCCAGGGGAGCTACCATCGTCGGGCCATGAGCCCTCAGGACGTCGCACCGCGCCAGCGATGGCAGATCTTGTTCTCTCGGGCGGAGCCCGCGCTCCGGCTGCGCCAGCAGGACATCCTGGCCGAGTTCCAGCGCGTCCTGACCGAGGCGGCGCTCCCCGTCTCCCGGACCGCGGCCGCCCGCCCCCGGCCGCGCCTGCGGCTGGCGGCCAGCGCGCCGGCCGGGATGGAGCTGCGTGGGGATATCGTAGAGGCCTGGTTCGACGAGCTCGTCCCCCAGGAGCGGGTGCTCGCGGCGGGGGAGAGCCTGACGGACGGGCTGGCGATGATCGATGCCCGCGAGGCATGGCACGGCTTCCCCTCAGCCGCGTCCCAGGTACGGGGCGGCGAGTACGAGGTCGAGGTCAGCGCGCCCGACGGCGTGACCGCGGACGATCTGCGGTCCGCCGTGGTCCGACTCCTGGGCGCCACCAGCCTGCCCGGCCAGCGCCGGCGGGGGGAGAGCGAACGGCGTTCGGATGCGGCCGAGCGGGATCTCCGGCCCTACGTCGAAGACCTCGAGGTGCTTGAGGTCGACAAGGCCGCACGGACGGCACGCCTGCGGATGCAGCTGCGCCTCGATCCCAGCGGAGCGGGTCGACCGCGGGACGTCGTGGACGCCCTCGCTCTGGGGCTGGCCACCACCCGGACCATCCGACACAGGCTCCTGTTCGTTGACACTCCCCCGGTCGCCCGATAGACTCGCAGGTCCGCGTGAGGCGCCCTTTGGTGTCTGACCGTGCGCGTGACGCGAACCGATCGCGGGCGCTGATCCCCCCATCCAACGGAGAACGAGCATGTACGCCGTGGTCGACAACGGCGGAAAGCAATATCGGGTCGAGCCGGGGCGCACCCTGGTCATCGACCGTCTCGACGCCGAGGCGGGCGCCACGGTGACGTTCGAGCGCGTGCTGCTCGTCGGTGACGAGGACGGCGTCACGGTGGGGACCCCGACCGTGAGCGGGGCATCTGTGCGAGGGACGGTGCTGGAGCACGGACGCGGTCCGAAGATCATCGTCTTCCGCTTCCGGCCCAAGGCGCACTACCGGCGGCGTACCGGTCACCGGTCGGAGCTGACCCGGGTCCGGATCGACGAGATCGCGACAGCCGCGACGGCGACCAAGCCTGCGTCCAGGACGGCGGCTCCCCGCAAGACAGCCGGTCCGCGTAAGGCGGCGGCTCCCCGCAAGACGAAATCGGAGACCGAGTAGGCATGGCACACAAGAAGGCTGGATCGTCATCCAAGAACGGGCGCGACAGCGCGGGCCAGCGGCTCGGCGTCAAGCGCGGCGACGGGCAGCAGGTCCTGGCCGGGACGATCATCGTTCGGCAGCGGGGCAGCACGTTCCATCCGGGGGACAACGTCGGCATGGGGCGCGACTACACCCTGTTCGCCACGGCTGACGGACAGGTTCGATTCACCCATGAGACCCGCGACCGCAAGCTGGTCAGCGTGGTCGAAGCCGAGGGCTGACCGATGAAGACCGGCGTTCATCCGCAGTACCATCAGGCCGAGGTCCACTGCGCTTGCGGGACCACCTTCACGGTCGGGTCGACCGCCGAGTCGATCCGGGTCGAGGTCTGTTCGAATTGCCATCCGTTCTACACCGGCACGCAGAACATCGTCGACACCGCGGGCCAGGTAGAGCGGTTCCAGCGGCGGATGGAGCGCGCCTCCCGCTGACCCGGTCAGTGCGACCGGCCGCCGGCGGCCTCTCGCGCCTCGTCCCGCACCTGGCGTTCCTGATCCCCGAGCAGCTGATCGC
>DASWJA010000071.1:0-2523 GCA_036397375.1 Candidatus Limnocylindria bacterium | reverse complement strand
AAGCTCAGCCACGAGCGAAAGACGGTCAGAGTGGACACCAGGATGGTGCCGGTCTCGACCATCCGCCGGGCGGTGTAGGCGTCGAGCTCGAAACCATGTTCCACCGTGTCGACACCGGCCTCGACCGCGACCCGGACGCTCGCGATACGCCCGGCGTGAGCCGCCACCCGGGCGTCGCGGGCGTGCACCGCCTCGACGACGCGACGGGCTTCGGCGATGGACCACGGTGTCGTGTTGGGATCTGGGCCGTCGAGGTACAGCTTGACGAGGTCGGCGCCGTCATCGAGCTGCTGGAGCGCCACGGCCAGCAGCTGGTCGGCGTTGGCGGCCTCGGCGCTGATCCGTCCGGGCAGGGAGCCGGCGCGGGTCACCCAGCTGCCGGCAGCCCGGATGGCCGGGAAGCCGGCACGTCCCGCGAGGCGGTCCCGCACCCCAAGCGATGCGGCCCGCCGGCGACCGTCTACCGGGTCGCTCACGATGGGGCTGCCAACATCACGCAGCCAGCGCACCCCGTATTGCCAGGCCAGGGCCGCGTTCGCCTCCCCGGTCGCGGCCAGGACCGCGGGCGGGTCGTTGAAGCGCTCGATCCAATGGGCGCCGCCGGCGCCGGTGAGATGCGAGTGCGCATCGACCAGGCCCGGCACGATGGTGGCGCCGACGGCGTCCACGACCGTCGCTCCCCGGGGATCCTCCTCGCCCCCCGCGGGACGGATCCACACCACCACGCCGTTCTCGACCAGGATGCTGACATTCCGCTGGAGCGTGGCCGAGCGGCCGTCGGCCAGGGCGGCCCCGCGGTACAGAACAGCCGCCGAGGGGGCCAGCGTTGGTATCGGCGTGGGCGACAGAGCAGGGCTGATAGACGGCGTGCCACCGGGCGTGGAAGACAGGGTCGGACTGGGAGTCGGGCTCGGGGTAGGGATCAGCGTCTCGGCGCAGGCGGCCAGAAACGCGGCCGGGGTGAGCGCCCCCAGCTGGAGCACGCGGCGGCGCGAGATGCGGGACGGATCGGGGCCGCTCATCTGACGACGGCCCCGTAGACCTCCAGGGTCTTGCTTGCCACCGAGCCCCAGCTGAACTGCTCGACCGCGCGTTGGCGACCCGCCTCGCCCATGGTCGCGCGACGCGCCGGATCGGCGACGAGCGCGTTGACGGCCGCGGCCAGGTCGTGGGCCACGCGGTCCGCGCCGCCAGGTGGCATCGGTTCCCGCGGGGGATCGACCAGGAGACCAGTGCGCCCGTGGACGACCACCTCGGGAATGCCGCCCACCCGGGTGGCCACCACCGGCACGCCGCATGCCATGGCCTCCAGGTTGGTGATCCCGAACGGCTCGTAGACCGATGGGCAGGCGAACACCGCGGCGTGGGTGTACAGCTGGCGGACGGTGGGCCGGTCGAGGTGCTCGGGGATCCAGTGGATCGGCCGGTGGGGTGACGCGGCCCGGGCTTCGGCGACGCCGTGCTCGACCTCGGCCGCCAGCTCAGGGGTGTCGGGCTGGCCGGCAGCCAGCACCACGCCGATCCGTGCGTCCAGCTCCGGGATGGCTTCGATCAGGGTGGTGATGCCCTTCTGGCGCGTGATGCGGCCCACGAACAGGACGTAGGTGGTTGCAGGGTCGATCCCGAAACGGGCCATGGCGTCGCGCCCGGTGTCCGGTGCGAACGCGGCGGTGTCAATCCCGTTGTGGACGACATGCACCCGGGCGGGATCGGTGGCGAAATGCTCCAACACGTCGGTGCGGGCTGCGGCGCTGACCGCGATGACGGCATCCGCCTGCTCCAGGGCCTGCCGCTCGACCCAGGCCGAGACGTCGTAGCCGCCGCCCAGCTGCTCGCGTTTCCACGGCCGAAGCGGCTCCAGGGAGTGAACGGTCACCACCAGTGGCAGGCCGTAGGCCCGGCTGATCATCAGCCCTCCCAGGTGGGTGTACCAGGTGTGGCAGTGGACCAGGTCCGTCGTCGGTGGGTCGGCTGCCATGGCCAGGTTGCGGCTGAAGGCGGCCAGCACCGGGCGCAGGGGCTCGGGCGCGTTTCCGGCGTCCAGGGTGGTGGGATAGCCGCGGACCCGCCAGCCCGGCTCGTCCTGGTGCTGCTCCCCGAAGGTGCGGATGTCGAGCTCGATCCTGCCCCGGAGCGCGTTCGTCAGCTCCGTGACGTGGACCCCGGCGCCGCCGTACACGTTGGGCGGGAACTCGTTGGTCAGGACCACGGCGCGCACGCGCGGAGCCTACAACGCCTGACTGGTGGGTCCGCGGCTCGGCTGTTTGGATCACGATCGATTGACGGCTGGACGGATACTCCCCCATAGTATCGGTGGACTCCGTGACCGAACCGATGACGACCGCCAACGCCGACACTCAAGCCAGCGCCAATACCCCGGCCGAGCTCAGCCTCCCGGTGGAGGGGATGACGTGCGCCAGCTGCGTGAACCGCATCGAGCGGTTCCTCAACCGGGCGGACGGCGTCACCTCGGCCACCGTCAACCTGGCCAGCGAGGAGGCCACGGTACGGTATAACCCGGCC
>DASWJA010000070.1:0-7577 GCA_036397375.1 Candidatus Limnocylindria bacterium | reverse complement strand
AGCTGACCGAACCACTTGTGGACGTCACGCGCCACGATGATGTCTGTCGCCTTTGGGTCGGTGGTCATCCGTTCTCCTCGCTGCTCATCGAGTCCCGACCCCAAGCGCCGACTCGAGGCGATAGCTGGCCTGTGACATTGCATAGCAGAGCACAAAGAAGACGGCGCCGACGAAGACATAGACCTCGAGGTGGGCCCCCAGCGACTCCGGCTGGGCGAGGATCGCCCGACCGATGCCCAGGAGCTCCATGAGCCCGATGATGGTCACCAGCGTCGTGTCCTTGAGCAGGCTGATAAAGAGCCCCACGTTGGCCGGAATCACCGCCCGCAGCGCCTGCGGCAGCACGATGTGGATATTGGTCCGGGCCGTGCTCAGGCCCAGGGCCTGGGCCGCCTCGATCTGACCCGTCGGGATGGCCTGCAGGCCGCCGCGCACGTTCTCCGCAACGTAGGCCGCCGAGAAGAGCGTGATGCCGCCCATGGCCCGCATGACGCGGTCGATCCGGATCTCGCCGGGCAGGAAGAACGGCAGCATGATGTCCGCCATGAACAGGATCGTGACCAGAGGAACTCCGCGGATCAGCTCGATGTACGCCGTGCTCAGGATCCGCATCGCGGGCAGCGCGCTACGGCGTCCCAGGGCCAGCAGCACCCCCAGCGGGAACGACAGGATGATGCCGATCGCGGCGAGTAGCACGGTCAGCAGCAGCCCGCCCCACAGATTCGAGCCGACGGCGGGCAGCGGCGTGCCGGCGAACCCGCTCACGAGCAGGAAGGTGACCGGGATCGACATGAACCAGGCGATCGTCAGGGCGCGGCGCGGTACGAGTCGCCGCAGCCCGGCGACCATGCCGACCCAGACGAGAGCTGCATTCACCACGAAACCGACGACGATCAGCGGGCCGACCGACGACACCGCCGTCAGGCCCGCCAGGATCGCCTGGAAGGCCGACAGCGCGACTGCCAGCGACCGCGTCGTTCGCCCGAAGACACCGGCCGAAAGGCCGGACAGGCCGGACAGGATCAGCAGGCTCAGCCAGATCCGCCAGGCCTGGTTCGCAGGGTACTGACCGATCAGGAACAGGCGCAGGTTGCGGGTGACGACGTCCCAACGCGCTTCGGAAAGCGCCCACTGGCCGATCCCAATGACCACTGCCAACAGAAGCCCGGTCATCAAGACCGTCATCAGGGAGCTGACGACGCTCGAGAACAGGTTCTTCCGCAGCCAGGCGACGGGGCCGATGCTGGCGCGCGGGGGAGCGAGCGTATCGGTGGTCACGAGTCCCTAGCGCTCCAGGACCTGGACGCGGCGGTTGTAGAGGTTCATCAGCAGTGAAGTGGCCAGGCTGATGGCGAGGTAAGTGCCCATCACCAGGACGATCACCGGCACCGGCTGGCCGGTCTGGTTGGCCATGGTGGTCCCCACCTTGAAGAGGTCGGGGTACCCGACCGCTATCGCCAGGCTCGAGTTCTTGGCCAGGTTCAGGTACTGGCTGGTCAGGGGCGGCACGATCACCCGCAGTGCCTGGGGAAAGACGACCAGCCGCAGCGTGTCGCCCTCCGACAGCCCGAGGGCCCGGGCCGCCTCCAGCTGTCCGCGGCGCACGGCCTGGATGCCGCCGCGCACCACCTCGGCGATGAACGCGGCGGTGTAGATCACCAGCCCCGCCAGCAGCGCGGTGAACGAGGTCGACAGGGCGAGCCCGCCGCTGAAGTTGAAGCGGCCAGGTACCGGCAGATCGAAGGTCAGCGGCGGCTCGCCGACCAGGATCCAGCCGCCGACGGCGAAGCCGATGAAGGCGAGTGCTCCCAACAATCCGAAACGGTGGGAGGGGCGCCCGGCCGCCTCCCGCCGGGCGGCGACGGCCCGTGCGGCTATGGCGATGGCCAGACCGGCGCCCAGGATGACGAGCCAGGTGCCGAAGGTGGTGCCCAACTGGGGCCCTGGCACGAACAGCCCGCGTTGGTTGAGGAAGATGGATCCGGGAAGCGCGATCGCGTCCCGAACCGCGGGAAGCTGGAGCAGGACGGCGAAGTAGATGACGAACAGCTGGACCAACAGCGGCGTGTTGCGGATCACCTCCACGTAGCCGGCGGCGACCTTGCTCAGCAGCCAGTTGGGCGACAGGCGGGCCACGCCGACGAGCACCCCCAGCACGGTGGCCAGCACGATCCCGACCGCGGAGACGAACAGGGTGTTCAGCAGGCCCACGATGAAGGCCTGCCCATAGGTGTCGGTGGCGCTGTACGGGATCGGGCTTTCGCCGATCTCGAAGCCGGCCCTCCGGTCGAGGAAGCCGTACCCGAATGACAGGCCGCGCTCACCCATCGCGGTCGTCAGGTTGTTGATCAGGTAGGCAATGCCTATGGCAACCGCCAGCAGCACCACCATCTGCACCGCCACGCGGAGCACGCGGACGTCGCGCCACGGTGGTGGCGCGACGTGCTGGTGCTCGGGATGCCCGGCTTGCGTCATGGCTTGCCGGTGGTGTCAGCCTCGGGGCGGAGCTGGCCCCGTCCCGAGGCTGGTGGTTCGACTACCGGTAGGGCGGTGCGTACAAGAGCCCGCCATCGGTCCACAGGCTGTTCGGCCCGCGGTCAAGGTCGAACGGCGTGCCCGGACCCAGGTTGCGATCGTAGATCTCGCCGTAGTTGCCGACGGCCGAGATCACGCTGACTGCCCAGTCAGCCTCCAGCCCAAGACCAAGGTCGCCGTCTGCTCCGAGCAAACGTGCGATGACCGGGTTGTCGCTGCCGACCATGTCGGCCACGTTGTCCTGGGTGATCCCCCGCTCTTCGGCCTCAAAGGTCGCAAAGACGACCCACTTGACGACGTTGAACCACTCGTCGTCCCCAAGCGGCACGACCGGTCCGAGGGGTTCCTTGGACATCACCTCGTCCAGAATGACGTGGTCGTCCGGGTTGCCGAGGATCGTGCGCTGTGCCACCAGCTGGGAGCGGTCGCTGGTGACCGCGTCGCAGCTGCCCTCATCGTATGCGGAGTAGGTCTGCTCGATCTCCCCGAAGGGCAGCGGGGTGAAGTCGATGCCTTCAGACCGGAAGACATCGGCCAGGTTGAGCTCGGTGGTGGTGCCCGTCTGGACGCAGATGGTGGCACCCTCCAGGTCTGCCAGCGAGCCGATGCCGTCCGCCGCGCGGACCATCATGCCCTGGCCGTCGTAGAAGGTTGTCGGGGCGAACAGACCCCAGTCAGTATCGCGGCTGACCGTCCAGGTAGTGTTGCGAATGAGGACATCGACCTCTCCGGTCTGGAGCGCCGGGCCACGCGCGTCAGCGTTGAGCGTCCGGAACTCGACCAGGGTGGGGTCACCCAGCACGGCGGCGGCGACCGCTCGGCAGAAATCGGCGTCGAAGCCGGTGGTGTCGCCGGTGGCGGCATCCAGGAAGCTGAAGCCCGGCAGGCCGCCATTGACGCCACAGATCAATTGGCCGCGCTCCTGCACCAGGGCGAGGCGTCCCCCGGCCGGGGGCGGCGCCGGTGTCGCCGCGGCCGTTCCTGAGGCCGCAGCGGATGGAGACGGACTGGGCGACGATTCGCACGCCGCGATGATCAGCACGACGGCGAGAAAGCCGACGGGGACGACAACACGTCTGCTCATGACGCTACCTCCCACCACGACGCGACGCCATGGGGCGACACGGCTTCTGGATCGCGTCGGTCCCCCATTCTAGCGTTCGGGCAATGCCCTGAGGCCCTGAGACGCCCCCAAGGGCTCCTCAGTAAGTCGGGAAGAGCGGGAAATCGCCTTCTTCGGTGACCTGGTCGGCCAGCGGTGCGCTGATTTCGAACGTCTTGTTGTACTGGCTCAGGGTCATGGTCAGGCTGGCGTCGCCGGACTCGGGATCAGCAGCGGTGGTCGACACCTGGCGCAGCCACAAGCCGTCGCGATCGAACAGGAGGTCCACCAGCACAGGCCCGCTGAACGCGTCATCCGGCAGGAAGCTTCCGTAATCTCCCATGTCCGGCATAGCGTCCGGATGTGCGGCCAGCGCATCCTCGGAGATGGTGAGCCGGACGTGGTAGCAAGTGTCTTCGCCGCATTCCTCATCCGCCAGCTTTTCGGCTGACACGCCTTCGGTCGCGAGGAACTCGTTAACTTTGTCGGCGATCTCGACCGGGCTGGACGGGCCGGGGCTGGGGGAAATTTCGCTCGTCGCCGGCGTGTGAATCCACTTGTCTCCACTCAGCGAGCTCATCACGTAGACATCCTCGCCCAGGACGATGACCTCGCCGCTCAGCCCCAACAGGAATGGCACGGCGAACGTGACGTGGGCCGCCTCATTGGCCAGATCGACGTCACCCTCTACGGCTACGCCGTCGAGCAGCATGCTGGACCCCGTCTCCGGATCGTCGATGCTCCCCGCGACAGTCAAGCTCACGTGGAAGCTGTCTGCCTCAGAAGTCGCCTCCGCGCCGCGGGTCAGGATATCAGCGGGGTCCGTCAACGAGCTGCCGCCAGCGATCGCGAACACGGCCAGCGCCCCGAGGAAGAGGACGCCGAAGATGACGACGGCGATGGGCAGCGCGCGGGACCGCATGGAGTTGATCACGGGAGGAGGATAGCCGCTACCCGACTTCATGCCAGGTACCGATGGTCCTACGAATCCCTATCATCGACGCCGCGACACCCCTGTAGGTTAAGGAGAGGACCCATGACCGATGCCGCCTGGCGTCAGATGGCCGCGCGCCTGAGCTGGGTGACTGCGGGCACATTCCTCGTCGCGTCCGTCGTGGTTCTCCTTCTGTCCTTCAACGTCACGGCGGCCGAACCAACCTTCGCGCCTGACGCAACATTCGTCGACAACATCCTGGCCTCGTTCGAGGACCAACAGGCCCGCTGGATCCAGGATCTCGGCTCGTCGTTGCTCTTCGCGGTTGGATTCGCGGCGATTGCGGCGCTCGGCGCCACGCTGCGCCATGTCCTTGGGCGCGACGATCCCCGCACCATGCTGACCACGGCCACATTCCTGCTGGCCGGGGCGATCGGTATCGCCTCGCAGCTCATCTACATCGGCGGCACCGAGGTCGCGACCAATCCCCAGTATTGCGACTGCGACTACCTGGCGGAAGAGGTCATCAGCCGGGCCATGATCCGCGACGTCATCAACGGCATTTCGTTCTGGATGATCGACGGATTCTCGGTCCTGTTCGCGGTCGGGTTGATCGCCGTGGCGAGCGTCTCCAGCGCGGCGGGTTCCATGCCTGCGGCGTGGCTGGCGTTCACGCGCCTGGTGGCGATTGCCGGGCTGGCGTCGGTGGTCTGGAACCGGGTCGCGATCCCGCTCCTGATCCAGGCCGGATACCAGGACCTCGACTATGGACGCATCGGCTCCATCATCCTGTTCGTGGTGGCCGGGATCCTGGTGCCCGTCTGGGCAGCCTGGCTGGCCCGCGCCCTGGGCACCACTTCGGCGGAACCGGCGACCTGAGCCCCGTCGGGCGTTGAGGCGCCCGGAACCCGTAGGTATACTCCCGGTGAACGCGTTGACGCGGGAGCAGTAGGCGCACGCCTCGTCCGCAGCGAGCCGGGATGGTGGAAGCCGGCGAGGGAGGAGTGCCGAACTCGCCCGCCGAGCAGCCGCAAGGCCGGGGCGGCGTCCGATATCGCGCCAATGAGTGGACCGACCGTGGGGTTGTAGCTCAGCTGGGAGAGCACCTGCATGGCATGCAGGGGGTCGGGGGTTCGAGTCCCCCCAGCTCCACCACCATCGGTCAAGTCATGGTGGTACCGCGAGGCTGACCCCCTTCGTCCTGACGAAGCGGGGTCGCGTTTTTCGTCAGCAGATGCGGACAGACCGATACGAAACGGAGCCTCGGCGGTGACCACGTCCACCTCAACAACCTCGGAGCGCACCTCGGCCGATGGCCGCCACTGGCTGCTGCGCCCCGCGCGGCCGGCTGACGCCGAGCCGCTGGCGCGCCTGTACGCCGCCGTGCGGGCCGAGGGACGCTGGCTGGTGACGCCGCCGACGGCCATCAACCCCCCGTCCGAGGCATTCTTCATCGCGGAGCTGATCCGCGCCGATGAGGCCGCTGTCCTGGTCGCTGAGGCCGGCGGTGAGGTGGTGGGCAACGCCCTGGTGATGTCGGATCGGGACGTCAGCTCGCGCCACGTCGGCATCCTGTCCGTGACCGTGGCGGAGGGATGGCGCGACGTTGGCCTGGGGACCGACCTGGTGGCCGCCACCCAGGCCTGGGTCCGCGAGCGGGGCCTGGCTCGGCTGGCGCTCAGCGTCTTCCCCGACAACGCGCGGGCGATCGCGGTCTACACGCGGGCCGGGTTCGTCCGCGAGGGACTGCGCCGCCGGCAGTACCGCCAGGCGGACGGCACGTACCGCGATGAGCTGCTGATGGCCTGGTTCCCCGACGGCGGGGCATCGGACCGATGGCAGGCCCGCGAGGACGCACCGTGAGCGGCCGCGCGGCGAGCGGCCGCGCCAACGAGGTGGAACGCTTCGATCCGGCGACGTTCGAGGCGAAATGGCGCGATCGATGGGAGCGCGACGAGCTGTACCGCGCCCGCGACGACGCCCCGGGGCCCTTCTACCTGCTGACCATGTTCCCGTACACCAGCGGCGATCTGCACATCGGTCACTGGTACGCCTCGACCGGACCCGACGTGCTGGCCCGAATGCACAGAATGCGGGGAGAGCAGGTGATGCTGCCGGTCGGCTTCGACTCGTTCGGGCTGCCGGCTGAGAACGCGGCCATCGAGCGCGGCATCCACCCCGCCGAATGGACCTATCCCAACATCGACCAGATGCGGGCCCAGTTCCGGACCCTGGGCGCCAGCTGGGACTGGTCGCGGGAGGTCGTCACCTCCGACCCGGAGTACTACCGCTGGACCCAGTGGCTCTTCCTCCAGTTCTATCGGGCCGGCCTGGCCTACAAGGCCATGGCCGCGGTCGACTGGTGTCCAAAGGACCTGGTCGTCCTGGCCAGGGAACAGGTGCTGGGGGCCGAGCGAACCTGTTGGCGGTGCGGGACGCCGGTCGTGAAACGTGACCTGGAGCAGTGGTTCCTTCGGACCACCCGCTATGCCGATGAGCTTCTCGATTTCTCCGGGATGGACTGGCCCGAGCCGATCCTCCTCATGCAGACCAACTGGATCGGCCGATCCGAAGGCGCGGAAATCGACTTCCCGGTCGCCCCTGACGGAGCGGATACCGATGCCGTCGAGCCGATCCGGATCTTCACCACCCGCCCGGACACCATCTTCGGCGCCACCTTCATGGTCCTCGCGCCGGAGCATCCGCTGGTGGCGCGGCTTACGTCCGATGATCGGCGGACCGAAGTCGAGGCGTATGTCACCGCCGCCCGACGCGAGACCGAGATCGAGCGCCTGAGCGCCGAGCGGGATCGCGCCGGGATCTTCATCGGCGCCTATGCGGTTAATCCGCTGAGCGAGGAGCGAATCCCAATCTGGATCGCCGACTACGTGCTGCCCGGCTATGGCACCGGCGCGATCATGGGGGTGCCCGCGCACGACGAACGCGACTTCGCCTTTGCGCGCCGCTATGAGCTCCCCATCCGCTACGTGGTGGCACCCCGGGGCA
>DASWJA010000069.1:0-4211 GCA_036397375.1 Candidatus Limnocylindria bacterium | reverse complement strand
CGAGGTCCCGTTCTTCGAGTACTCGGAGCGCTCGGTGCCCCAGTCGCGGCACTACCTGGCGCGACTCTCCGCGGAGCGCGGTCGCATCATCCGCCCGCGCCTCAGCCCGTTCTGGCTGGCGCTGCGCACGACGCGCCTGCCGTTCCTGTCGGCCACGGTAGTGCCGGTGCTGGTGGGGATCGCCATCGCCGCCAGCCACGGCGCCTTCACCTGGTGGACCGCGCTCCTCACCCTCGTCGGCGCGTCGTTGGCACACTTGGCTGCCAACGTCACCAACGACGTCTTCGACACCCTTTCCGGGGCGGACGATGCCAACGTCAACCCCACCCAGTTTCGGGCGGCTCGCGCGTGGTCATCTACGATCTCGTCACCATTCGCCAGCTCTCGGTGCTGGCCGCCGCGCTCTTCGCCGCCGCCGTGGCCATCGGCCTCCTCCTGGTCTGGGTGACCGGCTCGCTCATCCTGCTCGGGCTAGGTGTGGCCGGCATCCTGATTGGGATCGTCTACACCGCGCCGCCGATCAAGCTCGTCTACCGAGGACTCGGCGAGCTCGCCATCGCCTTCGCCTTCGGCCCGATCCTGATGCTCGGTGCCTACGTCGTGCAGGCCGGCCGCCTGAGCTGGGAGGCCGCCGTCGCATCGGTCCCGATGGGAATCCTGGTGGCGCTCATCCTGTACGTGAACGAGGTCCCCGACCGCTTCGGAGACGCGTCGGTGGGCAAGTGGACGCTACCGGCGCGCCTGGCGCCGGAGACGGTGCGCCGGGGCTACCTGGTGGCGACGTTGGCTGCGTTTGCGGTCATCGTGGCCGGAGCCGTCGGCGGGTTGCTGCCGTTGCTGAGCCTCATCGTCCTTGCGGCCGTCCCGCTCGCGCTGCGCGTCCATGCAGGGATTGGGCTCCATTACAACAGCCCATACACCCTGATGGCCGTGATGGGCACGAACATCAAGCTCCACCTAGCGGTCGGCGGGCTGCTCCTGAGCGCCTACCTGGTCACGATCCTCGTCGCGCTGCTCGGCTAGCGGAGCGCCTATCCTGACCGGGTGGAGCGCTGGCGCACGATCATCGAGCCGTTCCGGATCAAGAGCGTCGAACCGATCCGGCTGACCACCGTTGAACACCGCCAGGCTGCGCTCGAGGCGGCTGGCTACAACCTGTTCAACCTGCATGCCGACGATGTCCTGATCGACTTCCTGACCGATTCGGGCACCGGCGCCATGAGCGCCGAGCAGTGGGCCGGCATCCAGCGCGGCGACGAGTCGTACGCCGGCAGCCCCAGCTGGTATCGGTTCCTGGAGGCGGTTCAGGAGCTGTTCGCGTTCCGCCACGTCATCCCCACCCACCAGGGTCGGGCAGCCGAGAAGATCCTGTTCAGCGTGGTGGCGGGGCCCGGCAAGGTCGTCCCCAACAACACCCACTTCGACACCACCCGCGCCAACGTCGAGTTCACCGGGGCCGAGGCGGTGGACCTGCCCATCCCCGAGGGACGGCATCCGGCAACCATCCACCCCTTCAAGGGCAACATGGACACCGAAGCCCTGGATGTCCTCATCCGAGACCGGGGCCGCGACGCCATCCCGGTCGTGTTCGTCACGATCACCAACAACTCGGGTGGCGGACAACCAGTCTCGATGGCCAACCTGCGGGCCGTCCGCGAGGTGTGCGACCGATACGACTTGCCGCTCTTCCTCGACGGCTGCCGTTTCGCCGAGAACGCGTGGTTCATCCGAACCCGGGAGGCGGGCTACGAAGAGACGCCCATCCCCGACATCGTTCGGGAGATGGCGTCACTGGCCGATGGGATGACGATGTCGGCCAAGAAGGACGGCCTCGCCAACATGGGCGGCTGGCTGGCCATGAACAACGACGACTGGGCCGAGCAGGCGCGCAACCTGCTCATCCTGACCGAGGGCTTCCCCACCTACGGCGGCCTGGCAGGCCGGGACCTGGACTCCATCGCCGCCGGCCTGCGCGAGGTCGTCGACGAGGACTACCTGCGCTACCGAATCCGCTCCACCCAGTACCTGGGCGAGGGCGTCACGGCCGCGGGCATCCCGTGCGTGCAGCCCATCGGCGGGCATGCGGTGTACCTGGACGCCGCCGCGCTGCTGCCCCACGTTCCGGCGCTCGAGTACCCGGGCCAGTCGCTGGCCGTGGCGCTGTACCGCGAGGGTGGCATTCGGGGCTGCGAGATCGGCAGCGTGATGTTCGGGCTCCATCCCGATGGGACCGAGGAGCCGGCGCGCATGGAGCTGGTCCGGCTGGCCGTTCCGCGTCGGGTCTACACCCAGAGCCACGTCGATTACGTGATCGAGGTCGCGCGGTGGGTGGCCGAGCGGGCCGGCGAGCTGCGCGGCTTCCGGATCGTCGATCAGCCACGAACGCTGCGCCACTTCACCGCTCGCTTCGAGCCGCTCTAGGTCTCAACCGGACCTGTCCTCCGGCCGAGGATAGAATCGGTCTGTGACCATCGGTCAGCGCGTCTCCAACTGGCGCTACGCCCTCGCCACCGCCAATCCGCCGCCAGGCGTCGAGATGGACGGGCTGACCAAGTGGTTGGTCGTGACCCGCGCCGCGGTGTTCAGCATGACCGTGACCTCGGGCTTGATCGGCGGCCTGCTGGCGGTGGGCGCCGACCCCGCTGCGGTGCACTACGGATATCTGGCCCTGGCCATCGTGGGCCTGGTGGTCGCCCACGCTGCCAACAACATGATCAATGACTACTTCGACATGGAAGTCGGGATCGACACCGACGAGTACGTGAGGGCCTTGTACGCGCCACACCCGGTGCTCTCGGGGTGGCTGACCAAGGGCCAGCTCCGCAACGCGATACTGGTCGCCAACGCCATCGACCTGGCCATCCTGCTGGTCCTGATGTGGGCTCGCGGGCCGCTGGTGGCCGTGTTCGCTCTGGCCGGCCTGTTCATCAGCGTCTTCTACGTGGCCCCGCCCATCAGCCTCAAGAAGCGCGGCCTCGGCGAACCGGGAGTATTCCTGACCTGGGGCCCGCTCATGATCGGCGGCACCTTCTTCGTGGCCACCGGCACCATTCCGGGCTGGGTCTGGGTGGCGTCGCTTCCATACGCCATCCTGGTCACCACCGTCCTCTTCGGGAAGCATATCGACAAGATCGGTCCGGACGCGGAGCGCGGGATCCGGACCCTCCCGGTCATCCTCGGCGAGCGCAACGCCCGGTTGGTGGCCTCGGGCCTGATGATCGCCTTCTACCCCATCGTCATCGGGTCGGCGCTGGTCGGATTGATCGGTCCTTGGGTCCTGCTGGTGGTGCTCGCCATCCCGCGCCTGGTCCAGGTCCTGCGCCAGTTCTCCGTGCCCCGGCCTGAAACGCCGCCCCACAGCTACGTCGGCTGGCCACTGTGGTTCGTGGGCGGAGCCTTCGTTCACACCCGTCGCGCGGGTGCGACCCTGATCCTGGGCCTGCTCCTGAACGCGCTGATCCCCGTCCAGCTGCCCTGGGCCTGACCTCGCCCGTCCGCCGCAGGACCGATGTTTCCGATTGGGGACGAGAACGAGCCGGGCCACGGCCTGGCCTGGGTCACCGCCTCCCTGATCGGCATCAACGTCGCGGTCTTCGTCCTCCTCCAGGGCCTGGGAGCGGAGAACGCATTCACCACCGGCTTCAGCGCGGTCCCGCTCGAGATCACCACCGGCAGGGACCTGGTCAACCCGGAAACCATCACCCTTGCTGGTCAGACGTTCCTAGTGCCCCAGGCGCCCGGGCCGTTTCCGATCCAGCTCACGCTGCTGACGAGCATGTTCATGCACGCCGGCTGGCTGCACCTGGCGGGGAACATGCTGTTCCTGTGGGTCTTCGGTGACAACGTCGAGCACCGCGCCGGCGCCATCCTGTTCGTCGCCGTGTACCTCGGCACCGGCCTGGTCGGCAGCCTGGCCCAGATCTGGAGCGACCCCACCTCACCCATCCCAACCTTGGGAGCTTCGGGTGCGATCTCGGGGATCCTGGGTGCCTACCTCGTCCTGTTCCCGCGCAACCGCGTGACCGTCTTCATCTTCCGCTTCGTGACCCAGGTGCCGGCCCTGGCCGCCATCGGGCTGTGGATCGTCTTCCAGCTGATCAATGGTTTGGGCGCCGCGGTGATCAGCTCGGAAACGGTGGGCGGTGTGGCGTACCTGGCACACATCGGCGGGTTCGCCGCCGGCCTGTTCGCCGGCTTCCTCCTTCGCGGCC
>DASWJA010000068.1:0-1967 GCA_036397375.1 Candidatus Limnocylindria bacterium | reverse complement strand
ACCTCGAACATGCGCGGCGAGCGGAGGATGCGGTCCAGTTCCTCTGGGCTGGCAAGGGTGGGGTTCGGGGCGTCTTTCTTCTCCCCGTAAGGGGCCTTGACCCCGATCGCGTGGCGGACCTCGCGAGTCCAACCCGCCGCCCTGGGGGTCATGTAGCCGGTGAGCACGACGAAGACGATGAGCGAGGCCCAAATCCACGCCTTCCCCCACAGGCCGGCCATGAAGGTGGCCAGAATCCCGGCCGCCAGCAGCACGATCCAGCCGATGCCCATGGTCCACATGCTGGCCGCCGACACATCGAGCATGGCGCCGATGCGGACCGGATCCCGCTCACGACGCAGGCGGAGGGCGGCGACGGCCGCCGCGCCATGGCCGAACACGAACAGGAACGCGCCGACCACGTGCAGCGTGACGATCCACGGATACCAGTCCATCAGGTCACTCCGATTTCAGGCAGGCGCCCTGCGAATCTTGGCTCCGAAGGCTGCCCGGTGCACGCGTTTTCCGCTACGTCGGCTCCCACTGGTAGTCACCCGTGAACAGGCCATCCACGAAGCCGATCTGGTAAGCGAGGTACAGGCCGAACGCGATCGACAGGACCCCGGTCCCCAGCGTCAGCAGACGGTTGATCCGCTCCGACCTCGCCCGGCTGACGAGGAACGGCAGCCCAATGACCGTGGTCAGGACCGCCATCCCGGCCGCCACGCCGGCACAGAAGATGACCAGGTAGACGAGCGCCTGGCCGCGGTCGGCAATCGTGGCCAGCACCAGCAGCGCGACCGCGGCACTGCCCGCCAGGCCGTGGACCAGGCCCACCACCAACGGGCGTCCGAGCTGGTACCACCCGATCGTGTCGCGCAGGTCGCGCAGCCCGGCCAGGGCGGCGTCGGTTCCGTGGCCGTGGAGGTGGGCGTGCTCGTGCGGATGGGGTCCGCCGTCGCCATGGGCATGCAGGTGCTCGTGGTCGTGCCCATGCAATGGCGCGGGTGGGGTCAGCCGCTCGGTGACGGCACGCAGCGCGCCGGTCAGGCTCAGCACCCCGAGCAGGATAAGCATGACCGCGACGGCAAGCTCCATGGCCAGGCCCATGGCCGGCGGGATGACTACCCCGAACACGATGATGACCGTCCCAACCGCCAGCACGGTGATCGTGTGTCCGAGGCCCCACAGGGCGCCGATGAGGGTGGAATGCGCGAACCGCCGGGAACGAGACAGGATGGTCGTGACCGCGATTACGTGATCGGCGTCGGTCGCGTGGCGCATCCCGAGCACGAAGCCGAAGCCTGCCAGGGCCAGCAACTCGGTCATCCGCTCTCCTCTCGCTGATCCACCACGAATTGTAGCGACGCCCCTCCCCTATGCTTCGTTCCATGGCCAACGCTGCATCATTCGCGACGTTCCTGGGCCTGCCCGCTCGCGAGCCAGCCGCGGTCGAGGGCGGCCTGGCGGTACTCGGCGTACCGCATGGCGTGCCGTACCCGAACCGCGGCCCGACGGCGGGCTGCGCGGATGCGCCCCGCGCCATCCGGCACCGGTCGGCCCGGCTGGCCGGGTTCATCGGTCATCACGACTTCGACACCGGCCGGGCCATGCTTTCCAACGCGGGTCGGATCGTCGACTGCGGTGACGTTCCCGGCGATCCCGCCGACGGGCCCGGCAACGCGGCCCAGGCTGAAGCCACCATCCGTGGGCTCCTCGAGCGGGGCGCAACTCCGATCGTCCTGGGTGGGGACGATTCCATCCCCATCCCCGTCATCCGCGCCTATGCCGGGCAGGAGCCGATGATCGTCCTCCAGGTCGACGCCCACCTCGACTATCGCGACGAAGTGGCGGGCGTGACCGAGGGCTACTCGTCGCCCATGCGCCGGGCTAGCGAGATGAAGCACGTGACTCGCGTGGTCCAGGTCGGAGTGCGGGGCGTCGGCAGCGCCCGTCCCGCCGACGTCGCGGATGCCCGGGCCGCAGGC
>DASWJA010000067.1:0-17954 GCA_036397375.1 Candidatus Limnocylindria bacterium | reverse complement strand
CTCGAAGCGGCCGGCAAGCTGATCGGGGCCGAGATGGACGCGCCGACCCAGCGCCGGCTGGTGAAACAATTCCTGTCTGAGAACCGAAACTGACCATGGCCCGTCGCGACACCGCCGCACGCCGCTACGCCGAGGCCGCCTTCCAGGTGGCCCAGGCGTCGGATGCGCTCGACCGCTGGCAGGCGGATTTGGCCGTGCTGGACGAGGCCCTCGGGGTGCCTGAGCTACGCGCGCTGGTGGAGCACCCAGCGGTCGCGTTCGCGGACAAGGAGCGCGTCCTGCGACGGGCCGTGTCCGACGTTGGGTCCGAGCCGCTCAACCTGGTCCTGCTCATGATCAGGCGCGGCCGCCCGGGCGCCATTCCGGCCATGCGACGGCACTTCGAGGAGCTCGTCCGCCGTCAGCGCGGGATGGCTCGGGCGGAGATCCGTAGCGCTCTGCCCCTGGACGAGCAGGATCGCGCGGAGCTGGAGCGCACACTCGAGCGCCTGGCCGGGCGCGAGGTGGAATTGACGGAACTCGTCGACCCCCGCCTCATCGGCGGCATCTCGGTGCGGATCGGGGATCAACTCTATGACGCCAGCGTCCGGAGCCGGCTGGAACGGCTTCGGGCGCGCCTGACCGCGGTCTGAGGAGAACTGAATGGCCATTCGATCCGATGAGATCACGTCGATCATTCGCGACGAGATCCGGAACTTCGCCGAAGGCGCCGATGTCGCCGGGGTCGGCACCATCGTGGAGGTCGGGGACGGGATTGCCCAGGTGTATGGCCTGTCCGGAGCCCTGGCATCCGAGCTTCTCGAGTTCCCCGGCGGGGTGATGGGGATGGCCTTCAACCTCGAGGAGGAGACGGTCGGCGCCCTCATCCTGGGCGATTACACGCACCTCAAGGAGGGCGACCAGGTCAAGACCACCGGCCGCGTGGTGGAGGTCCCGGTCGGGGACGCCCTGATCGGGCGGGTGGTCGATCCGCTGGGCAACCCGCTCGACGGCAAGGGCGCCATCCAGACCGATCGATTCCGACCGGTGGAGCGGATCGCACCCGGCGTCATCGTCCGCCAGCCGGTGGACACGCCGGTCCAGACCGGCATCAAGGCCATCGACTCCATGATCCCCATCGGGCGGGGCCAGCGCGAGCTGATCCTGGGCGACCGCCAGACCGGGAAGACGGCGGTGGCCATCGACACGATCATCAACCAGCGCGGCCAGGATCTGGTCTGCATCTACGTCGCCATCGGCCAGAAACTGTCGACCGTGGCGCAGATCGTCTCCCAGCTGGAAGAGCACCACGCCATGGAGCACTCCATCGTGGTCGTGGCCGGGGCCTCCGACCCGGCGCCCATCCAGTTCCTGGCCCCGTATGCGGGCGCAGCCATCGGCGAGGAGTTCATGGAAGCTGGGCGCGACGCACTGTGCATCTACGACGACCTCTCCAAGCATGCGTGGGCCTACCGGCAGGTCTCGCTGCTCATGCGCCGCCCGCCGGGCCGTGAGGCATATCCGGGCGACATCTTCTATGCCCATTCGCGGCTGCTGGAGCGCGCGGCGCGGATGAACAAGGACCACGGCGGCGGGTCGCTGACCGCGCTGCCCATCATCGAAACCCAGGCCGGCGACCTGTCGGCGTACATTCCGACCAACGTCATCAGCATCACCGACGGCCAGATCCACATGCAGACCGACCTGTTCAACCAGGGCCAGCGGCCCGCGCTGAACGTGGGGTTGAGCGTCAGCCGGGTCGGCGGCAACGCCCAGATCAAGGCCATGCGCCAGGTGGCGGGCCGGCTGCGGCTCGACCTGGCCCAGTACCGCGAGCTGGCCGCGTTCGCCCAGTTCGCCTCGGACCTGGACAAGGCGACCCGCGACCAGCTGACCCGCGGCGAGAAGCTGACCGAGATCCTCAAGCAGCCCCAGTTCGCTCCGCTGGCCGTCGAGCGCCAGGTGGCGATCATCTGGACTGGCACCAACGGCTACCTCGATGACGTTCCGACCCCCAAGATCGCCGAGTTCGAGACCGGCCTGTATCGGTACCTGGACCAGAACCATAAGGGCCTGTTGCCCCTCATTGCCAAGGAGAGGGCCATCTCCGACGCAACCACGGAGGCACTCCGGAAAGCTGTGGTGGCGTACCGGCATGAGGCCGGCTACGAGACGGCTGAGACCTACGAGGCGGCAGCGGCGGCTGGCAGCCAAGACGCGGCTGAGACCTCAGACCCAGCCGAGACCGATGAGGCGGCTGAGAGCCAGGAGGCGGCCGACAACGAAAAGGCGGCGGGCCCCAAGAAAGGGCCGGCCCCCAAGAAGGCGCCTCGCCGGAAGAAGGCGAAGACCGCCTGATGGCCTCCCTGCGCGACATCCGGCGCCGGATCGGCTCCATCCGCAACATCGCGCAGATCACGCGCGCGATGGAGATGGTGGCCGCCTCACGCATGAAGCGCGCCCAGGAAGCGATCCTCGCCGCCCGGCCCTTCACCGAGGAGCTGGATGAGGTCCTTGCCCGGGTCTCGGCCGCCGTGGAGCACGAGGAGGAGCCACTCCTCGCTCGCCGGCCGGTTCGGCACCTGGCACTGGTCATGGTCACCACGGACCGGGGCCTGGCCGGGGCGCTCAACTCAAACGCTGTCCGGAACGCGCTGCGCTGGATCTCCGAACGGGCCGATGCGGGCCGCGGCGAGGAGCCGGTCCGGGTCTCGGCCATCACCGTCGGGCGCAAGGGCCGCGACGCTCTGCGACGGGCCGGGATCCCCATCGCCGCCCACTTCCCGCAGTTTCGCGATCGACCAACGTTCGCCGACGTGCAGCCCCTGGCCCGTCTCGTGATCGACGACTTCCTGGCCGAGACCTACGACGAGGTCGTCATCAGCCACAGCTCGTTCATCAGCACACTCGTTCAGCGCCCCGCTGTCCGCCGGGTCCTGCCCGTCGAGGAACCCACGCTTCAGGAGGGCGGAACGATCCGCAATGACGAGTACCTGTTCGAGCCCTCGGCCGAGGTCCTGTCTCGGCTCCTGCCGTTCTACGTGACCGCAGACATCTATCGGGCTGTGCTCGAGAACATCGCGTCCGAGCATTCGGCCCGCATGATCGCCATGCGGAACTCCACCGACAATGCCCACGAGCTCATGGACGAGCTCACCCTCGTCTACAACAAGACCCGCCAGGCCACCATCACCCGCGAGATGATCGAGATCGCCTCCGGTGCCGAGGCCCAGGCGAGCTGAGCCAGAAACCCGATCACAAGGAGCCGCAAGCAGACCCATGGCCACCGGAAAAGTGATCCAGATCACGGGACCCGTGGTCGACGTCGAATTCCCCGTTGGCGAACTGCCTCAGATCTATAACGCGCTGACCATCGGCGACCTCACCGTGGAGGTCCAGCAGCACCTGGGCAACAACTGGGTCCGGGCCGTGGCCATGTCGACCACCGATGGGCTGTCACGCGGCGTGGACGCCGTCGACACCGGGGCCCCGATCACCGTGCCGGTGGGTGCCGTCACCCTGGGCCGCGTGTTCGACGTGCTGGGCCACCCGATCGACGGCAAAGGCCCGGTCAAGATCACCGACACGTTGCCCATCCACCGCAAGGCGCCCGGCTTCGAGGACATGGAGACCGAGTCGGCGGTGTTCGAGACCGGGATCAAGGTTATCGACCTCATCGCGCCGTTCAAGCGCGGTGGCAAGGTCGGCGTGTTCGGCGGGGCCGGGGTGGGCAAGACGGTCATCATCCAGGAGCTGATCCGGAACATCGCCGCCGAGCACGGCGGGTACTCGGTGTTCGCGGGCGTGGGCGAGCGGTCGCGCGAGGGGAACGACCTCATCGGCGAGATGACCGAGTCGGGCGTCATTGACAAGACCGTGATGGTCTTCGGCCAGATGAATGAGCCGCCCGGGGCGCGCCAGCGAGTCGGGCTCACCGCGCTGACCATGGCCGAGCACTTCCGCGATGTCGAGGGGCGCGACATCCTGCTGTTCATCGACAACATCTTCCGCTTCACCCAGGCTGGGTCCGAGGTCTCGGCCCTGCTGGGCCGGATGCCGTCCGCGGTGGGCTACCAACCTACCCTGGCCACCGAGATGGGCGACCTCCAGGAGCGGATCACCTCCACCCGGAAGGGATCCATCACCTCGCTGCAAGCCATCTTCGTGCCGGCCGACGACTACACCGATCCGGCACCGGCCACGACCTTCGGCCACCTCGACTCGACCATCCGCCTGGAGCGTTCGATCGTGGAGCTGGGCATCTACCCGGCGGTCGACCCCCTGACCAGCACCTCGACCGTGCTCGACCCGCGGGTCGTGGGCGAGGACCACTTCGAGGTCGCCCGCGAGGTGCAACGCACCCTGCAGCGGTATCGGGACCTCCAGGACATCATCGCCATCCTGGGCATGGACGAGCTGTCCGAGGAGGACAAGGTCACCGTCTCGCGGGCCCGACGCCTCCAGCGCTACATGAGCCAGCCGATGTTCGTGGCCGCGCAGTTCACGGGTCGGGATGGCAAGTACGTGGAGCTCAAGGAGACCGTGCGCGGCTTCCGGGAGATCCTCGACGGCACGCACGACGCGCTGCCCGAGCAGGCCTTCTACATGGTCGGTCCGATCGAGGAGGCCGTCGCCCAGGCCGAGCAGATGGCGTCCGCCGGATGAGCCGATGACGCTGCGCCTGGAGGTCGTGTCGCCCGAGGGTCGGATCTTCACCGACGACGTGGACATGGTGGTCGTGCCCGGCATCGAGGGCGAGCTGGGCATCCTGCCCCATCACACCCCGCTGGTCACGGCGCTGGGCACCGGGGAGCTGCGCATCCGTCAGGCCGGCACCGTCCAATTCATGCTGATCAGTGGCGGGTTCGTGGAGGTGCGACCCGACAAGGTCGTGGTCATGGCCTTCGTGGCCGAGCACTCGGACGCCATCGATGCCGCGGCCGCGGCCGAGGCGCGACGCGCAGCCGAGGCGGACCTGGAGACCGTGCACGACCCGGTCGACCTGGCGCGGGTCCGCGCCGCGCTGCAGACGGCCCTCATGCGCGAGCGGATCGCCACCCGGCGCAGCAACCGGAGCTGATCCGAATCCGGTGCTGAGCTGCGAGCGCTGCGGTGCCCGGTCGGGGGCGCTGCCGGTCCGGATCGAGATCGTGCGCGAGAGCGGACCGATCGGCCTCGCCGACGGTCCTGACGTGGTCGGTCGCTCGGACTTCACACGGCGCTTCGCCTTCTGCTCCAGCGCCCACCTGTACGACTGGCTGCGCGAGCATCGGTACATGCTGTGCAACCGCCAGCCAACCCAGGTCGAGGAGGGCATGCAGCCCCTCCTCCCGTCGCGCCACATGGGCGGCCGGCTGGGCCTGTGCGACGGTCATCACCTGGGCGGCCACGAATGGAAGGAGGCGTGGCCCGCCTAGGGCCGCCCATGGACCGATTCATCGTCGAAGGCGGCAATCCCCTCCGCGGCGAGGTGCGGGTGGCCGGTGCCAAGAACGCGGTCCTGAAGATGATGGCGGCGGCCATCCTGACCGACGAGCCGGTCGTGCTCCGCAACGTGCCGCGCATCAGCGACGTGGCGATCATGCGCGAGACGATGGCCGACATCGGCTTCGGCTGGACCGATGTCGACGAGCACACGCTCGAGCTGTCATCCCGCGGCCCGGAGTGGCTGTTCGTCCCGCTCGAGGCCGCCATGAAGATGCGCTCCTCGTTCATCCTGCTCGGGCCCCTCCTGGCCCGCCACGGGCGGGTCATCATCAGCAACCCGGGCGGCGATCGAATCGGGCGCCGGCCGGTGGATCTCCACGTCGGGGCCATGCAAACCCTCGGCGCCTCGATCGAGTACCGGAACGGGTACTACTTCGCGCGGGCCGAGCGCCTGCGGGGGGCGCACATCGCGTTTCCGTACGTCACCGTCATGGGCACCGAGAACGTCATGCTGGCGGCCTGCCTGGCGGATGGGACGACGGTCATCGACAACGCCGCCCAGGAGCCGGAGGTCGATGACCTCATCGCGATGCTGCGGACCATGGGGGCCCGGATCGAGCGGACGGCCCCAAACACGGTCGAGGTGGAGGGTGTCGGATCGCTGAGTGGGGTCGAGCACGCGGTGATCGGGGATCGGATCGAGGCCGGAACGTTTGCCGTTGCGGCAGCCTCCACCGGGGGCGAGGTCAGCATCACCGGCTTTGACGCCGCGCACCTGGGCGCGTTCATGGACGTGCTGACCGGGATGGGAGTCGAGCACGAGGCGTTGGATGCCGATGGTCCGAAGGGGCTTCGGGTGCGCGGCGGTTCGCCGGGGAGCGTTCGGCCGGTGGCGGTCGAAACGCAGCCCTACCCCGGCCTGGCCACGGACCTCCAGGCTCCGCTGGCCGTGCTCATGACCCAGGCTGCGGGCGAGAGCTCGATCCACGAGACGATCTACTCCGACCGCCTGGAGTACGCCGCCGAGCTGGTGAAGATGGGCGCCGTGATCGAGGTGTCCGACGCGCGACACGCCCGGGTCGCGGGGCCTACCCCACTGCACGGGCGGACGGTTCAGATCCCCGACCTGCGCGCGGGTGCGACCCTGGTCCTGGCCGCACTGGCGGCCGAGGGGACAAGCACCATCAGCGGTGTCGAGCACGTCGATCGCGGATACGAGGCCTTCGAGGCCAAGCTCGTCGACCTGGGGGCGCGGATCAGCCGGGTAACCGACTGACCCCCGGCAGCCGGCCGATATACTCGGCCCCCACCCCCCTCGCTCCCTGATCGGCCCGCCATGAAGATCGGCATTGACCTCGGCACCGCCAACATCCTGGTCTATGTCCAGGGCAAGGGCGTCGTCCTCAATGAGCCGTCGGTGGTCGCCATTTCCGAGGACGACAACCGGCTGGTGGCGGTCGGCGAGGAAGCCCGGGAGATGATCGGCCGCACGCCGGCGAACGTTCGGGCTATCCGCCCCATGCGCGATGGGGTCATTGCGGACTACCTGATCACTGAGGCCATGCTTCGCTACGTGATCAACAAGGTCGCCCGGGTCCGCTTCTTTCGCCCCGACGTCATGATCAGCGTCCCGTCGGGGGTGACCAGCGTGGAGAGGCGCGCCGTACGGGACGCGGCCCTCAAGGCCGGGGCCCGGGACGCATTCCTGATCCAGGAGCCGCTGGCGGCGGCCATCGGAGCCAACGTGCCCATCAGCGGGCCTTCCGGCAACATGATCATCGACATCGGGGGTGGGACTACCGAGATCGCAGTCATCGCGCTGGGCGGGATCGTGGTGTCGGAGTCGGTGCGGGTGGGCGGCTCGCGCTTCGACGAGGCCATCGCCTCCTACATTCGGCGCAAGTACAACCTCATGATCGGGGAGCGCACGGCGGAGGAGGTGAAGATCCGCATCGGATCGGCGCTGCCGCTGGATGAGCCGCTCCAGATGGAGGTCAAGGGGCGGGACCTGATTGCCGGGCTGCCCCGCACCATCCCGCTGTCGAGTGGTGAGGTGACCGAGGCCATCGAGCAGCCGCTGCAGCAGATCATCTCCGCCATTCGGGGCGTGCTGGAGCAGACCCCACCCGAGCTGGCGAGCGACATCATCGACAAGGGCATGGTGATGTCGGGTGGCGGGAGCCTGTTGCGCAGCCTCGACACGCTGCTGACCCAGGTGACCGGGATTCCGTGTCACGTGGCGGAGAACGCGCTGAACTCCGTGGCCGTCGGTACCGGCCGCGCGTTGGAGCAGTTCGGGACCTACCGCAAGAGCCTCGTGAGCGGGTCGTGACGGCGACCATGGCGGCCCCGACCGTGGTCCGTGAGCGGACCGGGGAGGACCGGCGCGGGCTGGCGTTCGCGGACTTCCACTGTCATACCCGACACAGCCGCGACTCCCGCCTGGCCGAGGACCGCTTCATCGAGCTCGCCCTGGAGCGGGGACTGACCCACGTGGCGGTCACCGATCACAACACGATCGAGGGCTCGGTCGCTGTCCGTGGTCGAGCCGAACGGCTGGGCGTGACCGATCGACTGACGGTGATCCTCGGCCAGGAGGTGTCGAGCGCTGACGGGGAGATCATCGGGCTGTTCATCGAGTCCACGATCCCGCGCGGGCTGAGCGCCGAGGAGACCGCGGATGCCATCCACGCGCAGGGCGGCCTGGTATCGGTTCCTCATCCGTTCGATCCGTTCCGGCGGTCCCACATCCGCCCGGAGCCCCTGGAGCGGTTGGCGGCCAGTCGCCGGATCGATGCGGTGGAAGTCTTCAACAGCCGGGTCACCCTCCCGCGCCACAACCAGCAGGCCGCCGAATTTGCCGCGCGGTACGGAATCCCGGGCGTCGCGTGCTCGGACTCCCACACCGCCCTCGAGGTGGCCATGAGCTTCAACGCGCTGCCGGCCTTCGCCAGCGCCGCGGAGCTGGCGGCGGTTCTGCCCGACAACGAGTGGCATGGCAGCCGGACGACCAAGCTGGTCCACCTTGGCACCCGGTGGGCGGTGGCATCCAAATGGGTGGGACGCCGGGCTCGACCGAACCGATGAGCGACGAGCCATCCCGCGGTCACTCGGTCTACGAGCCGAGCGAGTTTCTGGGCGCGCCAGCGGCGGAGGCCATCGCCGAGAGCGAGGTGTCGCTGGCCCAGCGGTTCCTGAACCTGCGCACCATCGGCTCGCTGGTCTTTGCCGTGCTCATCCTGTTCCTCTTCTTCCGGGTCGTGCTTAACATCGATTTCGCCGCCACGTGGAACCTGATCCGGGGCGCCGACCTCGTGCTCCTGCTCGGAGCGCTGGTTGTGTACTACCTGACCTTTCCGCTGCGCGGCGGGCGGTGGTGGTACATCCTGGGCCAGGTCGGAACCCGGATCCGGTACTGGGTCGCCACCGAGATCCTGTTCCTGTCGTGGTTCGTGAATTGCCTGGTCCCCGCCAAGCTGGGTGACCTGTATCGCGCCTTCCTGCTGAAGGGCAACTTCGGGGGATCGGCGTCGCGCACGGTGGGCACGATCTTCGTGGAGCGGATCGGCGACGTGGTCGTCATCTTCTCGCTGGCCCTGGCCGCCGGTTTCTGGAGCTTCCGCGGCCGCGAGCGCCCGGAGGTCGACCTCATCTTCGTGGCCGGGTTCGTGCTGGCGGCGGCCCTCATCCTGCTCCTGCTTGGTCTTCGGTTTGCCGGCCACCACGTCGACCGTTTCCTGCCGCGACGCGTGGAGGGGTTCTACACCCGCTTCCGCGAGGGAAGCACGGCGGCGCTCACGCCCCGGGCGTTGGCCGTGATCGGCACCCTGACCCTCATCGTCTGGCTGGCCGAAGGGTTGCGGGTCTTCTTCGTGATCAAGGCCCTCGATCTCCCCGACGCCCAGCTGGGGATCTCGGCCGCCGTCTTCGTGGCACTCGTGGCCGCGCTCCTGACCGCCATCCCGCTCACCCCGGCCGGCCTCGGGTTCGTGGAGGCCGGGATCGTTGGCGCGCTCACCCTCTACGGCGTCAGTGCCGAGTCCGCGGTGGCCATTGCGCTCACCGATCGGGCCATCTCGATCCTGACCGTGATCGTCCTGGGCGGCCTGGATTACGTCCGCAGTCCCCTCGTGCGGCGTGCTCATCGGGCCGGTCTGGGGAACCCGCCCAGCCAGGAGCCGCTGACCGGCACCTGAGCGAGGTACCTTTGTCCCATTGAGGCAATGGCTCCCGAAAGGGATGCTGCGGGTGCGCGCACGCACCACCCGCGTCGTGGGTGGCGAGCGCCCTACGAGCCTCGTGCATGACGCTCCAGACGCCTCGATCCTTCAACAGCTGGCTTCGCGGCCAGCTGAAGGAGAAGAAGATGAGCCAGCGCCAGCTGGCACTCCAGTCGGGAGTCGACCATTCGACCATCTCCCGGCTGATCAAGGGCGACCGCATGCCCTCGCTGGGCACCGCCACCAAGCTGGCCCGCGGCCTGCGCGAGATTCACGACGAGGCCGATGGACCCACCTATTTCGCCGGCCTGGCGGCCCGCCAGCTCCTGCCCACCAGCCGCGTGGAATACGCGCTTCGCGGCGACGAGCTCCTCACCGAATCCGACGTTCGCGACCTCATGCAGGCGTACATCGCCGTCCGTTCGCGGCGGCTGCGCCCAGCCATGGGTGGCAATGGCGGCTCGTCTTCTGGGCCGAACGGCGATGGCCCGCCCAGCCCGTCCGGGGTGCGACGCTCCTAGGCGACCCGTGCCGTGGAACGCGGTCTGCTAGCGTGGACCCGTGGAAGCGCCCGACCAGTCCGCACGCGACGAGCAAGACCCGACGCCACCCGCGGCCCCCATGGGCGTGGACATCACGACCATTGGGCTGCTCGTCTTCTTTGTCGCCCTGATCGGGATCGTGGCCGCCCTCCTCCTGCTCCCGATCCTGGCCGGCTGACCGTCGCCCCGAGCGTCGGCCAGCTACCGAGCGACGATCGGGTCGATCAGCCCATGGCCGCCGTCCGCACGGCGATACACGACGCTGACCCGTCGGGTCTGGGCGTTGAGGAACACGAAGAACGCCTGGCCCAGCTCCTCCATCCGGGCGATGGCGTCCTCCGGAAACATGGGCACCATGTCAAGTCGCCGGATCTCCACCACGCCGGCTTGCTCACGCGGCGCGGACGTCTCGCCGCCGCTGACGGGTTCCCGGCGGAGGGCCGCGGGTACCCTGCGCGCCTTGCGAAGGCGTTCCTTGGCGCGCACGACCTGGCGTTCGAGCTTGTCGATGACCGCGTCCACCGCGGCCATGGGGGTAGCCGCCGACGAGGTGGAACGGAGCGTGGCTCCGTTGGTGACCAGGGTGATTTCGGCCACGTGCGCGGCGTCGGCGGCGCGGGAGGCTTTCGCGGTCAGCTCCACCGTGGCGTGCGCGGGCGGGTCGGCCACGCGATCAAGTCGTTGGAGCTTGCGCTCGATCCGGTCCTTGAGCCGCTGGTCGAGCTCGAGATGGCGGGCGTGGAGGGTGGTCTTCACCAACGATCTCCAGTCGCGGGGCGAGCCCTACGGTAGCACTACGCCACGTACCCCAACCGGATCAGACTTCACGAGCCACCGCGAACCCGTAGACCGCCGGCACGCCGGCTGCCCGGAGGATGACCGCGCACGCCTCCAGGGTCGCTCCAGTGGTCAGAATGTCATCCACCAGCACCACGGCCCCACCCCTGCCGTCCTGGCCTTCTGGTGGGACCGTGCTCAAGGTCATGGCCTGACTGAGGTTCCGCAAACGGGTCGCGCGATCCAGCCCGTGCTGGCGTCGCGTCGCGCGACGTCGGAGGAGAGCTGGCCACACGGCCAGCCCTGCGCGACGTCCGAGCTCGGTGGCCAGCAGCTCGGCCTGGTTGTAGCCGCGGACTCGCTGGCGCGACCGATGGAGCGGGACCGGAACCAGGGTCGCTGGGCCAGTGACCGCCAGCAGTCGGCGGAGGGCCGGCAGCGCCAGCTCAGCCAAAGGGCCGGCCAAGCGTCGCCCGCCGCCATACTTGAGCCGGCGGAGGATGCGTTGCGCGGCGTCGCGGTGGGCGAAGGCCGCCAAGCCCAGGATGAGGGCGTCGCCGACCACCAGGCTGGGATCCGGTGCCAGGAACCGATCGGTGACCGATGCCAGTGGGCGCAAGCTTCCACGACAGCCATGGCAGATGGCGGCCCCGTATCGGCCACAACCCGCGCAGCTGGGCGGCAGCAGCAGGTCAAGAAGAGCCACGCCCCAGTCTGTCGCGGCCCGCTTACCGCCTGCGTATCAGCTGCTCAATGGATCAGCCGATGGGCTCCAGCGCCATTTGGTCGCCCACCTCGATGCCGGCCGACCGCGCAGCCCCCGCTGGCAGCTCCAGGCAGTCGCGGGCGCCACGAACCCAGACCACGATGCGCCACGGACGCAGCCGCTCGACGATCCGGACGACGCGTCGATCGCGGTCGACGAAGACGGCATCGATCGCGAACCGCATGAAGAACATGTGGATCGAGGGCGACCGCTCGATCCACAGCCCCTGACCGGAAGCCAGGTCGGCAGTGCCCAGCAGCCCCACCGTCCGGTCACGGAGCGAACGGGCGACACGGCAGCGCTCGACGGCCACCGTCCCGCGCGTCCTGTTCGCTACCCGCGCCCATTCCGCCACGCAGCGGATGCTACGCGTGGCAACCGGCGTTAGTTGACCAGGACTACCTGCAGGGGAACGTCCTCACCAGGCGCGATCGGACGAATGCTCACCGAACCGGGAGCGGTGTACTGGTCGACGAACCACCCTTTCAGGCAGCCGACCTTGCCGGGCGGGTCGGGATTCTCGATCAGCGGTGAGCCGGGGGCGTCGCCGCATTCCGGATCGTCGCCGCCGGTGTAGGCCTGGTCGAGCTTGAACCCGACCCACCACGGGATGTGGTAGTAGAGATTGTTGCCGTTCCCCGACCAGTCATCCATGCCCCCGTCGACAAAGCTGGGGCAGTCGCTAGGGGGTCGGGGATCGGGAACGTCCTCGTCGCAGGTGAAGTCATGGATGGGCAGGGCCAGGACGGAGTCGTCGCTCGTGGCGGTCCCGACCTCGGAAGCGGGCCCGGCGTAGGTGTTGAGCTCGTCCTCGAGCGCGTTCACGTTGCCGGTCTGGGTCTGGACCCAGGCCGGGATCGGGATGGTCACATCGCAGGGATCGGCGACCGACTGCTGCAGGTTCTGTCCGCAGTCCCAGTCGAGCCAGCCGACCGAGCCGGGGGCGATGTCGCACAGCGGGACGATGGCCAGGTTGGTGCCGTCGGCATCGGCCTCGTCGATGATCTCGTAGAACTCCCAGGGGGCGACCTCGTCGTCCGGGCGGATGGTGAAGTCAACGGGGCTCACCCGGTCGCAGGTCGAGCTCGTCTCCGGGAAAGTGACCGGTAGAGCGCCGCCGTAGACCACGTCGGACTCCCCGACAACGGCGATCGCGTCGGCGATGGCCGTCAGTTGGGGGACGCCGATGACCGGCATCAGGAACGTCTCGAACGTCTCGGATGTTTGGGCCTTTACGCCCTGCGCGCTGGTCGGGATGGCCACCCCCAGATCGACCGTGCAGGTGCCCACCGCCACCGCCGGGTCAAACGTATGCACTGCCCCAAGCGAGTCAACCCAGACATATTCGGCGGAATCGATGTCGACACCGTTGGATGCGGCAGCAGCCGCTGCAGCACAGGCCACGTCGTAGTCGTTCGGGGCGGACGAGTCACCGGCGAGGTAGTACTGGACCACGATCGTCCCCGCCTTGGCGACCGCGTCTGCGCCGTTCTGGGTGTCTCGCTGGCGGACCCAGGCGTAGCCACCGTCGATGACCAGGCCGACCATGGCCACGATGGCGACCATGCCCATGGCCACGATCACCAGCACCTGTCCGCGTTCCGCGGGCCGTGCCAACACCTTCATCTGAGGGTCCTCCTACTCGCCAAGGGGGCAGCCTGGCCCGACACAGTTGAACTCGACCGGGAATCGCACCTCCCCGGTTACCGACATGGGACCGATGAGGGCGCCGATGATCGGCGTCGCGGCGACGTAGTCATAGGTCACCCGGACGACCGCCAGGCAGCCGTAGATGTCCTGGGTGCTAATCGCCGAATCGCAGGAGTCCTCGTCATTGGGGGTAGTGGGCAGGCGGAAGTCGACAAACACGTCGGCGGCGGGGATGTCGAGGGCCACCGCGTGCTGCGCAGCGCGGGCCTGGATGTCGGCAAGCGTCTGGTTCACGGTCGCCTCACGTCCCCCTTCGCGGGCCGCGTTGTTCACGGTGTGGTAGGCGAAGACGAGGCGCCCCGCATCGAAGAGGCCGACCAGGATGAGGATGAATACGGGCAGGATCAGGGCGAACTCGACCAGCGTCTGCCCTCGTTGTGACGACCGGCTCATCAGCGGATCCGGTTGATGGCGAAGTCAGACCGCCCGTGGAGGGTCACCGGCGCGCCGAGGAAGCTCTCTGCCAGCGGAGTCAGGAGGCCGAACGAGCAGGCCAGCTCCACCCGGACCAGGGCGCCATCGGCGAAGTCATCGGTCGGGTCGCCGTCCGGGTCGAAATCTGGAGGCGGAACCTCGTTGTCCTGGCAGCCGAGGGCCTGGAGGTCCTCCCTTACCAGAAGCTCGTAGCGCTCCTGCCACTCTTGGTCGAAGGAATTGACCGCACCATCCCATGCATCGGCGTGGCTGGCCGCGTAGTCGGCGCCGATACGGCTCGCATTCTGGAGGGCGATCCAGCCGAAGAACAGGCGACCGGCGTCGAGAGCCATGACCAGGAGCAGGACGAGCAGCGGCAGGATGATCGCCGTCTCGACGACGGCCTGGCCGCGACGGTGTTGCGAATGCGAGGGTGGAGGGGCGAACACCCAAATGACTCCGTACGATGAATGGCGAACCGCGGGGCGACGCGGGCGCGCAGTATAGGCCGGCCCACCTTGCGGTCCACCTTGCGGCGGATGCTGTCAGGTGCGCCCCGGCAACGGAATGAACGAGGCCGCCCTGCGGAGGGGCGGCCTCGTTCCGTGGGGCCGCCTCTCGGCGGCCAAGCGCGCTACTTGATGAGCTGGATGCCGACGGCCGAGTTGGGCCCGGCGCCGCCGGCCCCAAGGCCGGGGCCAACTGTGCCGGTGGTGACGAACCGGACGAACCTGCCCTTCAGGCAGCTGGTTGCGCCGTTGCCGTTCTGCTCGCAATCAGCCGCGTTCGATCCACTGAGGAACACACCCGGGTCGTCGAACAGGAAGGCCACGAAGCGATTGACGTGGTACCACTGCTGCTGCCCCGTGCCGCCGACGTTCGCCTGCGGACAGCGTTCCACGTCGCTGGTTCCCGGGCTTGGTGGATCCGGCTCCGTGTTGCAGGTCGAGTCGAACATCGGGATGAGGATCGGGATCTGGTTCTGGGCGTAGTAGTTGAGCGCATCCTCCAGCCCGGATGGGTTCACATTCCCGGTCGAGGTCATGAACGCCCACGACGGGACGCTCATGGCGGGGTTGGTGGTGGGCGGGCCGACCGCCGTGACCAGCTCCGAGAGCCCGCCCCACGGAGGCGTCCAGTCCAGCCAACCCACGTTACCCGGGTTGTTCTGGCACAGCGGAATGGTGATCGAGACGTCGAAGTACAGCCATTCCTTCGGCGGGTTGGACGGTACGGCCTTACCGGTATTGTCGCAGGTCAGCTGATTGCTCGGGATCGTGACCGGCAGGGCCGCGCAGTCCGCGCCGGCCGCGCAGATCCCCGTCAGGTAGCCGGCGACGGCGGTGGCGTCAGCGGTGGCGGTCAGCGTGTCGAAGCCGATGACACCCACCAGGAAGGTGTCGAACGTCTTGGCCGTGTTGGCCCGGACTCCGGCCGCGTTGGGTGGAATGAGGAGGCCGCCACCGACTTCGGCCGCCGCGGACCAGGATCCGACCTGGTTACCGGCGCTGTTGATGGGGTCGCCCTCGATGTCGGTGTACCAAGCGCCCAGCTTCGACACCCCGTTGGCCGTCACTGAAGCGTTCACAGCCGCCAGGACGTCGGTATCGGTCCGGACGAGCCCCATGAGGGCCTCGGCCAAGACTACCGCTCCGGCCTCGCTCGCGGCATCGGCGGCATTCTGGTTGTCGCGTTGCTGACCCCAGGCGTACCCACCGTCGACGACCAGACCGGTCATCGCGATCATGGTGATCAGGCCAGCGGCAACGATGACAAGGACCTGGCCCCGCGGCTCGGGCTCTGCCGGCGAGTGGCGGAAGAACTGAAAGGCGGACATGAGAGCTCCTTGACGCATTGCTAGGGCCATGGACAGGTAAGGAGGCTGGGGTTGGTGGAATCGGGGCACATGCGCTCGACCGGCATTTCGGTCTTGGCGGTCATCGTGAATGGACCGATGATCTGACCAATGACCGGCGTGGCCGCCGAGTACGAGTACTGAACGGTGACAGAGGCCAGGCAGCCAGGATCGATGTTCCCCGAACAGGTCCCCACGCCGCTCGGGTCGAGATAGGTGATGGTGACATCGCCCGTGGCGATCCCCAGCGAAACGGCCTGCTTGATCGCCTCGGACTGCACGTCGGCGGCGGTCTGGTTGACGATGGCGACCCGAACCGCCTCGCGCGACGCGTTGGAGATGGTGTTGTACGCGTATACCGCACGGCCGACATCGAACAGGCCGACCAGCACCAGGATGAAGATCGGCAGAATGAGGGCCGATTCGACCAGGCTCTGGCCCCGTTCGGAACGGAATTTCGGCATCGCTATCCGCCCGCCACGGTCATGACCGTCGTGTTGCAGTCCACTGGTTGCCCCCCGACCGCGGGCCACTGCGTGGTGATGGTGTAGTTCCCGCTCGGCGGACGGGTGATGACGAGTGGGGTCGTGAACCCTTCCGCGCTCCAAAGGTTCTGGGCGGTGTTGACTCGCTCGCCGATAAAACTCGGGACATCGCAGAGTTGCCCGGCAGGCAAGGACGGGTCCGGCAGTTCCCCGCCCACCGGAATGCCGGCGATCATGCCCGCGCGGATGGGAAAGACCGAGTCGGCCCGGATGGTGATGGTACCGCCAAGGATTTGAGATACGAGGGGCGTGATCAGCGAGAAGTCGCAGCTCAGGGTTACCTGGGCCGGGTCGCCCATCTCGGTGCCGTCGGCGAAGACCGGGTACGGGATGGTCCCCGGAAGGGTGCAGTTCAAAGCGTTCGCGTCGGCGAGGATCTGATCGAGGTAGCTGTCGCGCTCAGTTGCGGACCCGGGCGTGCCCCACGCGTCGGGGTGGGCGGCGGCGAAGCTGGCGCCGATGCGGCTGGCATTGGCCAACCCCACCCAGCCGAAGAACACTCGCCCGAAGTCGATGGCGAGGAGCAGCATGAGCATGAGGACCGGCAGGATCATCGCGAACTCGACCAGTCCCTGGCCGCGGAATGAGCGTCGCCGGAACAGGCGTCGGAGCAGGTGGATAACCATGCCGGGAGTGTGTCAGGGCGAACCTTGCGAACAACCTGACATGCCGGGGTACCTTGAGGTATCAGGGCACCCGTACTTCGGTACCGACGATGTCTCTGGCGCCCTGGTGGGCCGTCGGTCGGGAAGCGGCGCCCTACTCGCCGGCTTCGGGCTCCGCCCGCTCGGCCGGCAGGGTGACCCGGAAAGTAGTCCCGGCGTCTGGAGCACTCTCCAGTTCCAGGTGCCCGTGCATCGCCTCGACCAGCCCCCGAGCCGCGTAGAGGCCGATCCCGCTCCCGTTCGGCACCATCCGCCGTGCGTCGTCTCCCCGGAAGAACTGATCGAAGGCGCGCGCCTGGTCCTCCGGGGTCATGCCAGGCCCCTGGTCGGTGACGGCCAGCTCGCTCACGAGCGTCCCATCCGTGCCCGCATGCCCGGTCACGGAGACCGCCACGTCGGTGCCGGGTGGCGCGTACTTGGTGGCGTTGTCGAGGAGCGCCCATAGGACCTGCTCGTACCGATCCGGGTCGCCCACGACCAGGTGAGGCTCGCCCTGTGATCGGAATGTGAAGCGATGGTTCGCGTCCCGCAGCGCGTCCCAGGTGCGCTGGACGATGGGTTCGGCACGGAAGATCTCCTGGCGAGATTCCAACGCCCCGGCCTCGAGCCGGGAGACCGCCAGCAGCTGGCCCACCATCCGGCGCATGCGATCGGCCTGGTGGGCGATGTTGACCAGGTCGCGCTGGGCAGGCGCCTTGAGATCCTCCGTTGCGCCGAGCTCCGCGGCCAAGGCCCGGATGCTGGTCAACGGCGTCTGGAGGTCATGCGTGATCCCGCGCAGGAAATCGGACTGCACGGCCGCCATCCGATTCAGCTCATCGGTCTGGGCCCGCAGGCGCGCGTAGAGCAGGGAGTGCTCGATAGCGGTCGACGCGATCTGGGCAATCAGGCTCAGCAGATCACGCTCCGCCGGGGTCGGCTCGGGACGCCCCTCCCAGGGGGCCAGCAGCAGGGCGTTCAGCTCATCCCCGCCGGAGGCTTCGACCGCCACCACCGCGCCCCACGGGCCGACGAGATGTCTCGGTCCGCGCCGATCCGCTTCTCCGCTGACTGC